>JBIKLM010000240.1:0-6573 GCA_044359835.1 Planctomycetota bacterium | reverse complement strand
TCGCCGGCTCGGCGAGAAAGCCTGAGTTCGGTCCGCGTGGAGGGCTCGCCCCGGCGAGTCCGGCGGCGCCGCCCCCGCGGGCTGAGGCCGAGCCGCCGGCGCCGGGAGCCCAGGGCAGCATCCGGGCTCGGGGCGCCAGAACGCCCGTCCCCCGCCGCTCCACACGGCGCCGGCGCCGAGGAAGCCCGAACGGCGCGGGGCTCTCGGGGCAGCACCGCGCAGGCCCGCTGGGCCTCGAAGGCAGCCCCGAAGCCGCGGGTCGGCCCCCGGTCACAGCCCGGTCACCCACGCCGCTGCGGACGGGTTAAGTTCCAGGATTGCCCATTGGCCTCCGCCCGCCCCGCCGCCCCCTCCCCCTCCTGCGATGCCGTCCCTCCTTCGTTTCACCGCCCTGCTGCCCCTGACCCTGCTGGCCGCCGCGCTCCCCGCCGCCGCGGGCACCCTGTACGTGAATGCCGGCCTGGCCACGGGCAACAACGATGGCAGCTCGTGGGCCGACGCCTTCCAGGGCACCCAAGGTCTGCAAAGCGCCCTGGCCACGGCGGTCAGCGGCGATCAGATCTTCGTGGCCGTCGGCCGCTATCTGCCGACCGCCACGACGACGCGCACGATTTCCTTCGCGCTCAAGAACGGCGTGGAGATCTATGGATCGTTCCTGGGCAACGAAGCCAGCTTGGCGGAGCGCCCGCCGATCGGGACCCAGTGGAGCGTGCTGGACGGCGACCTGCTCGGCAACGACGGCAGCGCGGCCTTCGGAGACAACAGCTTCCACCTGCTGACCGCCGCGGGCACGAACTCCACGGCGGTGCTGGACGGCTTCACCGTGCGCGGCGGCAACGCCAACGGCAGCGGCAGCAACAACGACCGCGGCGGCGGCATCCTGATCGTCTCCGCGGTCAGCCCGACGATCCGGAAGTGCCTGTTCAGCGACAACCGCTGCACCTTCGGCGGCGCCGCGGGCTACGTCAACAACGGCGGCGCCCCGAGCTTCACCGACTGCACCTTCCAGAACGGGCAGGGCGGCAGCTTCGGCGGCGCCTTCGACATCGCCGGCGGCGGCGCGCTGCGCTTCGATCGCTGCATCTTCCGCAACAACACCGCCGGACGCGGGGGCGGTCTCGAGATCTTCGCTTCGACCGGACCGCAGGTGACCAACTGCCTGTTCGTAGGCAACACGGCCACCAGCGCCACGGGCGGCGGCGGCGGCGTGTGGGTCGGCTCCGGCGGCAACCCGCAGCTGCGCAATTGCACGATCGTGGGCAATTTCTCCACCAGCCAGGCGGTCGCGGGCCTGCGCAACCAGACCTCCGGCGGCACGACCGTCGCCAACTGCATCCTGTACGACAACATCGGACCCGCCGGCGCCCAGGGCTCCGGGAACCAGGCCAACGCGGGCACGAACATCACCTACTCGCTGGTCGAAGGCGGCTACACCGGCACCGGCAATTCGTCCGCCGATCCGCTGTTCGCGGCGCCGCTGGCGGGCGATTTCCGCCTGGGAGCGGGCTCGCCGGGCATCGACGCGGGCAACAACGCCGCCCTGCCGGTGGGCATCCTGCTGGACCTGGCCGGCAAGCCGCGCTTCCAGGACGTGCCCGCGGCCCCCGACACCGGCGTCGGCACGGCCCCGCTGGTCGATCTGGGCGCCTTCGAGAGCGCGCCGCCGGCCTTCGTGGCCCGCCCGGGCTGCTTCGGCAACAGCGCCGGCCTGCAGAGCGCCAGCCCGGCCCTGGCGCTGAACCAAACGGCGACCCTGGACCTCAGCGCCGGCCTGTACCCGAACGGCCTGGGCCTGCTCTACCTGGGTCTCGACGGCGCGGACCTGTCCGGCTGCGGCCTGCCCCTGCCCGGCCTGGGCGAGCTGCTGCTCGGCCTGGCGCCGGCTCCGACCCTGCTGGGCAGCGCGGCGCTGCTCTCCGGCCAAGCCAGCTTCCCGGTGCAGGTGCCGAACACACCCGCCCTGGTGGGCAAAGCGGTCGCCTTCCAGGCCGCCAACGTGGACCTCTTCGGCGCCGGCAACCCGGTGGAACTCAGCAACTCGCTGCTCGCCACCATCGCGCCCTGACCGGGGCAGAGCGACGCGTGCCAGCGCGCTGCCGGAGTTCTCCTCGACCCGCCCAACCGGGGCGGGCCCCGGAGACTCGCTGCCCTGGCCTGCCGGTCCGCCCGACGGCCGCCAGATCGGCGCGGCAGCCCCCGGTGTTCCCAAGGCGCAGGCCCCGCGCGGTGCCGGGCAGGCGGCGGGACCACCCGCCCGCCCTTCGGAACGCTGCGCCTGCGGCGCTCCTCAAGAGGCCGGACCGGCGGCCGGCGGAACTGCGCTGTGGGCCAGGGCCTGCTCGAGGTCGGCCCACAGGTCGAAAGGGTCTTCGATGCCGACGGACAGGCGCACCTGTCCGGGGCCGATGCCGGCGGCCAGGCGCTGCTCGGGCGAGAGGCCCACGTGGCTCATGCGCGCCGGCAGGCTGATCAAGCTCTCGACGCCGCCCAGGCTGGCGGCTTCGAGGATCAGGCGGAGGGCGCGCGCGAAGGCCCCGGCGCGCGGGTCGCCCCCGGCCAGTTCGAAACTGACCATGGCGCCGGGGCGCGCGAGCAGGCGCGCTGCGAGTCCGCGCTGGAGCTCGCTCGACAGGCTCGGGTAGTGCACCCGTTGGACCTCGGGGTGGGCCGCGAGGCGCCGCGCCAGCTCTTCGGCGCCCGCGCATTGGGCCGCGAGGCGCAGGGCCAGGGTCTTGAGGCCGCGCTCCAGCAGGAAGGCCGCCTCCGGGTCGAGCACCGCGCCGGCCAGGGTGCGCCAGCGGCGCGCTCGGGCGAGCAGCTCGCCGCCGCCGGCGAGCACCCCGCCGAGCAGGTCGGAATGGCCGCCCAGGTACTTGGTGGCCGAGTGCATCACCAGGTCGGCCCCGTGCTCGAGCGGTCGCTGCAGGGCCGGGGAGACGAAGGTGGCGTCGACCAGCAGCAGCGCGCCCGACCGCCGGCAGACCTCGGCCAGGCCGGGCAGGTCGGCCACGCACAGATCGGGGTTGGAGAGGCTCTCGACCAGCACCAGGGAGCCTCCCGGGGCCAGCTTGCGGCGCAGGTCCGCCGGATCATCCGGGGCGAAGCGCAACAGCGGGCTGCCCTGGCGCGGCAGCAGCTCCGCCAGCAGGGCCAGACTGCCCCCATAGAGCCGATCCGAGGCTAGCAGGGGCCTGCCGGGGGGCAGGCCGGCCAGCAGGGCCGCGTGCAGGGCGGCCTGGCCGGATCCGAAGGCCACCGCCCCCTCGGCCCCCTCCAGGGCCGCCAGGCGCACCTCCAGGGCCTCCAGGCCTGGGTAGCTCTCGCGGGAATAGACCCGGGCCTCTTCGCTGCGGCCGGCCTCCCGCAGCCGGTAGGCGGCCTCGTCCAGCAGGAACGTGGTCGAGCGCACGATCGGGGTCACCAGGGCGCGCTCCGCGGCGTCCGGCCGGTGGCCGGCGTGCACGCAGCGGGTGGCCAGGCGGGTGTGGTCCAGTCGCGGTCGGGGCATGGGCGGGCGGTCGGCGGGTCGGGCGAAATGTACGCGGCGGGGCCCGGGCCGCCAGCTTCCCGCGGGTTTCCGGCCCCCCTCGACGCTTACACTGCTGGCTCCCGCCCCGGAGTCCCGTGCTCCGGGCGCCCCGAAGAGCCGAAGCCGCCCCGATCCGATGCCCTCAGGACCGCTCATCGACCTCTCCAAGATCGACCTTGCGCGCGTGGTAGCTGGCCGCCAAGAAATCGATGGGGTGCTGAAGCAACGGGGCCGGTTCGCGATGATCGACGGGGTCAATCACATGGACCTGCAGAACGGCTTCGCCGTGGGGTTCAAGGAGATCCGCAGCAGCGACTGGTGGGCCAGCGACCACATCCCCGGCCGGCCGCTGTTCCCGGGCGCGCTGATGATCGAAGCCGCGGCCCAGCTGTGCACCTTCCACTTCCTCAAGCTGCACCCCGAACTCGAGAACGTGTTCATCGGTTTCGGTGGCCTGGACGAGGTGCGCTTCCGCAGCGCCGTCGAACCCGACTGCCGCCTGACGCTGGTGGGCAAGGTGGTGCGCGAGCGCGCCAAGATGTTCATCTACGAGGCCCAGGGCTTCGTGGGCTCCCAGCTGGCCTTCGAATGCGCCATCCGCGGGCTGGTGGTCTGAGGCCCCGACCATGGACGGGCAAGACGGCCAGGGCAGCGAGCTGCTGAACGCGCAGGTCGTCGAGCGGGAAGAGCTCAACGAAGCCCTGATCCGCCTGCGCGTGGCCTACGCCCACCGCGCGCCGCCCCCCTACCAGCCCGGCCAGTTCGTGAACATCGGCCTGCCGCCCCGGGACCCGAGCCATGTGCAACCGGGGGCCAAGCTGGTCAAGCGCCCCTACTCGGTGTCCTCGAAGCCGGGCGAGGACACGCTCGAGTTCTTCGTGCGCCTGGTGGACGGCGGCGCCTTGACCCCCAGCCTGTTCGCCTTGCCCCTCCGCGGGCGCCTGTGGATGGACGAGCGCCTGCTGGGCCGTTTCACCCTCGAAGCCCTGCCCGATTCGCCGCCGGCCAAAGAGCGCGACCTGCTGCTGGTCTCGACCGGCACGGGCATCGCGCCGTTCATCTCGATGCTGCGCGCCCACCCGCCGGGTGCCGCCGGGGCGCGCCCCTTCCGCCGCGCCGCCCTGGTCAACGGGGTGCGCATCGCCTCGGATCTCGGTTTCCGCGGCGAAATCGAGTCCTGGTGCGCCACCGACAGCGGCCTGCGCTACCTGCCCGTGTGCACGCGCGAGCCCCTGGGCGGCCCCTGGAGCGGCGCGCGCGGGCGCCTGCCGGAGCTGTTCGCCCGTCCGGACATCGAAGCGCTGCTGGGCTTCCCCCTGGACCCCGCGCAGGTGCAGATCCTGCTGTGCGGCAATCCGGAGATGATCGACGCGCTGCTCGAGCTCTTGGCCCAGCGCGGCTTCAAGAAGCACTCCCGGCGCGAGCCCGGGCAGGTGCATTTCGAGCGTTATTGGTGAGCGCCGCGGAGCGAGCCGGTGCTCACCGGCCGGTGCTCCCCAGCAGGCTTTAGAGGCCCGCGCCGAAGGACGGCGGCCGTTCGTAGACCGGCTGCACGGCGCCATCGATGCCGAGGATCTCGAGCACGTCCAGCTCGAGGCACTGGCCCGCGCAGCCGATCCAGTCCGGCAGGCCCGGGCGCGTGGCGCCCTCCTCGCCGGACAGCACCTCCTTGACGTAGGTGCCGTGCTGCGTGTCGAGCTCGATCTCGAAGCGCCGCGAGCTGCCGTCGGCTGCGGGCTCGACCGGCCGCGCCGCGCGCAATTCGATCCAGCGCGTGCGGTCCAGATCCGCGCGGCGGTGGGCGACGCGCTTGGGCGTGCGCTGCAGGACCTCGATGCGGTGCCCGAGGTGCGGCGCGAAGGCCTCCGCCTGCCGCGGGGCGTCGAGCTCGACCAGCGCCCGGTAGCGCTTGGCGTGGGGCGTCTCCTTGAGGTACGCGACCCGCGCGCGCTCGGCGTAATGCAGGCCCTCGATCTCGAGCCGGCCGGGGTTGCGCCGGTTGACCTCCGCCTCGAGCTCGGCCAGGTCCACGTCGAGCACCCGCGGGCTCTCCAGCTCGAGCACGAAGGGGCGCCCGCGGCCCAGCATGCGCACGTCGACATCCTCGCGCCCGGCGCCGTGGAACTTGTTCTTGCGCGTGCCGAAGGCCTTGCCGACCACCCAGGCGACCAGCTCCTGGACGGAGTCCTTGGTCAGCTTGCCGAAGCCCTGGCAGTTTTCGCAGCCCTCGCGGCGGCGCGGGTGCCCCTTGCAGACCGGGCAATGGAACACGGTCTGGGGCAGGTCGCGGCACAGCTTGCGATAGCGGCCTTCCAGGAACAGCCTGGCGCTCGGGGGCGGATTCATCGGCGATCGTTGGAGCGGGGGGCAGAGGATAGGCCTTGGAGCCGCCGGGCGGCAACCGACCCGGGCCGCCGACGGCGCGCTGGCCCAGGGATCGCGACGGAAACGGGCCGGCGCACTCGACCCGGCTGGCGCTTCCCCGCCGCCGATCCGGGGCCGCAGGGCCGGGCGCGGCCGCGGCCCAGGGCGAGCGCGGAGCTTGCGCTCGCGCGGCGTTCGGGGCGCGGGGCTTGATCGGCGCGTTGTCCGCGGGGATGCTCGCAAGCCATGCAGGCGGCGCGCTTCCTGGCCGGCATCGACGAAGCGGGGCTCGGACCCCTCTTGGGCCCCTTCGCGCTCGGTTACGCCGGGCTGTGGTGCGCCCAGGCGAGCGAGGACGGCGACGGCGCCGGGCGCTGGCCCTTCGAGGCCCTCGCGCGGGTGGTCGCCGAGGAGCCGCGGCTCGATCGCGACAAGCTGATCGTGACCGACAGCAAGAAGGTCCACGCGCGCAACCTGCGCGGCCGGCGGCGGCTCGAGCGCAGCGTGCTGTGCTTTTGGAGCTGGGCCCGCTCGCAGAGCGCCGTCGGCCTGTCGGCCCGCGACTGGCTGGCTTCGCCGCTCGGGCCAGGGCCCGAGCTACTGGCCGCGCACCCCTGGGCCCTGGATCTGCCCGCGCGGCTGCCGCTGTGGTGCGATGACGGCGCGATCGAGGCTGGCGC
>JBIKLM010000020.1:0-21831 GCA_044359835.1 Planctomycetota bacterium | reverse complement strand
CTGTTCGCCGCGCCGCCGCCGGGGGATGGGGATCTGGTGGTGCGCTTCGAGGCCCGCACCGACCTGGCCTTCGAAGGCGGTCCGAACGGCCTGCTGCTGGTCGATGGGAGCGCGGGGCCCCAGCTCGCGATCGGCGGCGTGACCGGCATCGACGCGGCGGGCCAACGCGCGTCGGGGTCCCTGCGCCATGGGCCAGGTTTCCTCGAATACGTTCTGCCGGACGAATTCATCGACCAGGCCGCCTGGCCCGTGCTGCTCGATCCGCTGTTCGGCACGGTCCTGACCATCGACCCGGATCCCAAGGACCTACTTGCCGCTGCGGCTGCCAGCGGGCCCGCCAACGTCTATCTGACCGCTTTCACCGACGCCTCGGGCAGCCTGCTGGCGCGGCGCTACAACTCGAGCACCGGCGCCGTGGTCGGCTCGACCCTTTCGATCGACACCACCGGCCGGGCCCGCGAAGTGGTGGCCGGCTACTGCCGGCTCAGCAACCGCTTCCTGTTGGTCTGGGCCCAGGAGGACTTGGCGGGGCAAACCGACCTGTGGGCGCGCTCGATCGAGGCCAGCACCGGGGCGCTGAGCTCCGCCGTGGCCTTGACCTTTACCACGGGGCTCGACGAATGGCCCTTCGACCTGTCGAGCGAGAATACCGACGCGGACGACGAGCTGCTGCTGGTCTACGACGGCGGAGGCACCCAATACCTGCTGCGCCAGGTCACGGTGGGCACGAGCGCGGCCCCGACCTTCCTGGGCAGCGCGGTCAACCTGGGGCTCAAGCCGACGGCCTTGGGTTTGGATGCTCGGGCCGCCATCTCCAACCATGGCGGCGAAACGGGCACCTTCCTGACGGCCATCCGGCTCCAGCCCACGGCCACCAGCACCTCGATCGCCGTGCGCGCCGTGGACCGCAACGCGGTCTTGCTGGGTGCCCAGGCAACCCTGGCGACCCAGACCCTGGGCGATTTCGCGGAGCTTTCGGTGCCAGCGGTGGACGGCGATGGCCAGCGCTTCGTCGTCGCCTGGACCCGCACGAACGATGTGCCGCCCGGTAGCTTCGAAGTCGATCTCTTGGCGCGACGCTGCGACTACAACTCCCTGCTTTCGGGCCTGTCCCTGGGAGCTGGTCCCACGGTCCTGGACAACTTCCAGACCGATGAGGGCGTGCCTTTCGGTGCGGAAGTCTGCTGGACTCCTGAAGGCACCCTGGTCGGGGTGGGACTGTTCTTGCAGAGCCTCCAATTGCGGGGCTGGACCGGGCTCTACTCGACCACCGACCTGTCTGCGATCGAAGCCGGCGGCATCCTGGCCAACCTGCCCGGCCCCGTGGGCGCGCTGACCGCACAGGCCAGCGGTGAACTGCCCTCGTCGATCCTCGACAGCAACCAGGAAGACGAAGCCCTGTTGCTCAATTTCGATGGGGCCTCGGTCCCCATCATTCAGGTCGCTCCCGGCGTGCTACGCGGCCGCCGCTTCGGCTCCCCGGGCCGCTGGCAGGACCTGGGCGGCGGCTGCGGCAAGGGCGGCAAGGCCTTCGTGGAGGGAGCCGCGATCGGCTTCGGCCCTTTGCGGCTGTCCGTGGACACCGATCAGATCTCCGGCACCAGCTTCGCCCTGATCGGCAACGAATCCAGCGGGCTGCCCTGCGGCGGCTGCGTGCTGCGCATCGACCTGACCCAGCTGCTGGTGCTCTCCGCGCCCCTCTCCGGCGCCGGCTCCGGCCTGGTTTCGATCAACCTGCCCAACTCCGCCTCCCTGGTGGGCCTGCAAGCCGCCGTCCAGTGGGCCACGCCGGTCTCCGGCCCCCTGTGCACCAACCTCAGCTGCGACTTCTCCAACGCCCTGCGCATCACCTTGGAATAAGGGGCGCCAACGCGGACCGCAAACGCTTCGCGACCCGCCAGGGCAGCGACCACGCGGTACGCGCCCTGACCAACGATTCCGAGCACCTGCCAAACCTCCGGCGCGGCTGCTAGGGCCCGCTGCTCGAAAGCCCGCTGCTCGAGCAGACCTCCGCGATCCTCTCGCGCGGCCGATAGACAGATCGGGCAAGAAAGGATCGACTCTCGCTGCGCTCGAGCCACAGACATGGGCTCACCGCATGCGTTGGGCACGCCATCCGGCGACCCGAGCAGCTCGGAGCGAGCGCAACGCGCTGATCCCAGCCAGTAGCCGCTTCAGCGATCTCCGTATCGGGCGCAGCCCCATGCGGGAGCTCCTCGATGTCAGACCCCGGACCGCGGCTGAATCGGCGCGGGCGGCACCCTCGGCTTCAGAGGAAGGCGTCGATCGAGAGCACGAGCCACATCAGCAGGCCCAGGGCGACCTTGCCCGAGGTGCCGAGCAGGCGGCCCAGGGTGGCCCAGGCGGCGGGGCGCAGCGTGCTGGCGAGGGACAGGCCCTGGCCGCGCTGGCGCTGGTCGTAGAGCTCGCCGGCGATGGCGCCGACCACGGTGCCGAGCAAGGAACCGAGCAGGGTCCCGAACAGCGGCGCGAAGAAGAACAGCGGCGTGAACACGAAGGCCCCGGCGATGCCCCCGATCAGGGCGCCCCACAAGCCGCGGTTCGAGCCGCCGCCGCGCTTGGTGCCCAGCACCCCGGCCAGGAACTCGAGCAACTCGCCCAGGATCGCCAG
This sequence comes from Planctomycetota bacterium, assembly GCA_044359835.1. Classification (GTDB taxonomy): domain Bacteria; phylum Planctomycetota; class UBA1135; order UBA1135; genus JBIKLM01. The sequence goes on along the minus strand of JBIKLM010000020.1, from coordinate 19,199 downwards.
GCCCAGGGCGCCTCCCAGGGTCCACCAGCCGAAGGTCTGGCGCGCGCCCTCCGGCAGGTACAGCGCATCGGCCCATTCGATCAGCAGCGCCAGCCCGAGCAGGACCCAGGTCCCGGGCAGCTGGATCACCAGCGCCGCCACGCAGGCCCCGCCCAGCAAAACGAACAAGCTCGCGACCAAGTACGCCAACCAGGCCATGCCAGAGCTTAAACAAAAGCCCGATGTTGGCACCAGGCTCCAGCCCGGCCGTCGGGTTCGTTCTCCGATCCCCACTGGTTCGGACCAGATGTTGAAGCGAACGCCAGTCGCAAACGGAGAATCGGCTGGCCCGGACCGGGTCGCGCGCCCGATGCAGGGAAGCCTGGCTGCAGACAGGGGAAGTCTCGATCCGGTGCCCCGCGAGCCACAGATACCCGTGATCGATCGGTCCGGCAACCCCGCACGAACGGGGCATGGCTCCCCATCTGGATGGGCTCCCGGTGCGCTCGAGAAGAGAGTGGTTACCTCCATCGGCCCCAGGGCCCCGGGTCGGTCAAGACCGACTCGGAACCCCGGGATCAAGCGACGTAGCGGCGTGTCAGGGAGGAGGCAGCATCGCACAAATGGCTGGCTCGCGCGAAGTCCCCGGTGCCGCTCAGCTCGAATCGGATCTCAGCGCCGGCGCTCCCCCTGCCTGAGGCCTGTTGGCGGAGCGCCGGCAACCCGATTCAGCGGCCTGTCATTGATTGCTGATCTTGTTCCCGGCGCAGTCGCTGACGAACAGATGGCCGTCCGAGGGCGACCACTTGCCGTCGCTTCCCTGCTTGGAAACCGTGACCTTCTCCACGGACCAGCCATCGGGGAGCTGCATCGTTTCCGACTTGTGGTTCGTGTCGTCGAGGATCTTGACGTCCGAGAACCCCTTGCTGCTCATGTCGGTCTGCAGGGAAAGGGCGGCGCCGCCGGTGGACCCGCTTGCCTCGACGTAGGCCGTGAACGGTCCCTTGGAGTTGCCTTTGGCGTCCTTGACGGTCATCTCGATCTTGTGCCGGGCGTCGACGATGCCCTGGTCACAGTTGATCTCGAGGTTGAATTTCTCGGGTGCGCAGTCTTCGATCAGACTCCCGGCCCGAGCGGAGTCGATCTGCAGGCACAGGGCGGCTGCTATGGCGACGGCGATTGACAGGAGACTGCGGCGGTTGAGGATCTTCATGATGGGATGGGGTTTGGTTGTCGATGAGGGTTGTTGCTTGGTAATCGGAGGGCGTCGGCGGACTGGCTTGATCAGCCGGAGAATTGGGTCGTTCGCGCCCGATTGGTGTTCACGGTGGTGCCGGTGTTCGGGTGCTCATGGGGCTTGTCTCCAGTGCCCGGGCCCTTGTCGGTTCCCGTGACGGTGATCGTGGCCTCGCGCTGCTTGACCTTGTCCTTGTGCTTTGCGGGCAGCTGGTTCTTCAGCAGATCCGCCAGTTCTTTGGCGGCTTCCGCGCGGGTCTTCGTATTGCTCTCGACCTCGAGCGTCGCGCTGTACTTCTGGCCGTCGATCGAGATCTCGGCCTTGAGCGTCGCGCTGCCAGAGAACTGCATCTTGCTGTCGACCGGAGAACGATGGATCACATCGATCTGCGTGTATCCAGTCGGGTTCTGGGCGAGTGCCGTGTGGAAGAAGGAGGCCAGGGGGATCAGGAGGATCGCCAGGAGAATGGCTTTCAGTTGATTCGACATGGGTCGTCTCTGGAGGTGTGTGGAGGATGGGGATCGTCGCGAGCCGGAAGGCATCGGTTCGCTGGCGTGGTCACAAGGCGCCACGCGCAAGGACGACTTGGGATCGGCTCGCCAAAGGACCTCTGCGGACTGCGGCGCCGTTTCCGCCGGACAAAGCGGGATTTGCGTCGCTCGGGCCGGCGAGCGCTGCGGCCTGTGAATGTGGCTGTGTGCTGGCTCGCCCGGGGCGAGTGCACGAAGGCTGCCTCGAGCGGTCGCGGTGACCCAGGCGGGCCCGGCGCTCGACTTGGCTGTGGATGGCGGCCCGGCCCAGATCGGGTAGACGCTCCTGGAGAGCAGAGGGGACCGCCGCAGGGCCTCCTCGGTGCGAGGGCAGACCTCGACGCGGGCTCCGGGGCCTCGGCAGGGGCCGGCCGCCCTGCCCGGAGGGGATTCGGGCATCCCCCGTACGGGAGCGGACGCGGGGGCGGCTGCATCCGGGGGGGGTGAAGGCCCGAAGAACCCCCACCCATGGCCCGATCGGCGCTCCACCCCGCAGCCCTGCCGAACCCGCCGGGACGGCCGCGGGGGCGGCAGGCGCGGCTGTGGTGGCGGCGGCTGGGGCTGGCGCTCGGGACGCTGCTGGCGGCGCTGGCCTGGGTCTGGCCGCCGGCGCCGGGCAGCCTGGGCCTCACGGACCGCCTGCGCGCCTTCCCCAGCGACGACCTGCCCCTGTTCGGGCCCGCCGAGGTGCGCTGGAACGACCAGGCCGTGCCCTTCATCCTGGCGCAGGACGAGCGCGACGTGCCGTTCCTGCTGGGCCTGGTCCATGCGCACCTGCGGCGCTCGCAGATGGAGCTGTTCCGGCGGCTGGTGCGCGGGCAGCTTTCCGAGCTGGCCGGACCCCTGGCGCGGCCGGTCGATCAGCTGCTGCGCGGGCTGGACCTGGACCGCGCCGTGCCGGAGATGGCCCGGCGGCTGCCGGAGCAGACCCGCGCCTGGGTCGAGCGCTACGTGGCCGGGGTCAACCTGCAGGCCGAGCGCGCCCGCGGGCGCCCGATGGACATGCTCTGGCTGGGCATCGGGCGGCGCCAGGTGTGGAGCGTGGAGGACGTGCTGGCCGTGGCGCGCCTGGCGTCGGCGGACATCAGCCTGGGCGAGACCCTGGGGCAGCTCGGGCTGGCGGGGGAGCCCCGGGCGACGGAGTACTTCGCGCGGCTGGCGGAGCTGGAGGCCGAGGGGCTGGCCAGTTTCGGACCGGAGCAGCCCCTGCCGCTCAGCGAGCTGGGCCTGGTCAGCAAGAGCGGCAGCAACTGCTTCGTGGTCGCCGGCGCGCGCACCGAGACCGGCAAGCCGCTGCTGGCCAGCGACCCGCACCTGGGCTTCTTCCTGCCGAACTTCTGGTGCCTGGTGGCCTACCGGACCGAGCAGCACACCGTCGCCGGCCTGAGCGTCCCGGGCGTGCCCGCGGTGGTCGTGGGCCGCAACCAGCACATCGCCTTCGGCGGCACCAACATGGCCGCCTTCTCGAGCGCGCTGTACGACGTTTCCGGGCTGCCGGAGGCCGATTTCGTCAGCCGCCGCGAGACCCTGGGCACCCGCGGCTGGCCCGACAACCGGGTGGAGCTGACCGAGACGCCCCACGGCCCGCTGATCTCGGAGCTGACCCTGCTGCGCGGGCTGCGCCTGCCGCCCACGGCCCTGCGCTGGCGCGGCCACGAGCCCAGCGACGAGCTGACCAGCTTCCTGCGCGCCAGCCACGCCCGCGACTGGAACGAGTACCGCGCCGCCTTCGCGGGCTACGCCGTGGCCGGCCAGAACCTGCTGTTCGCCAGCGCGGACGGCCACATCGGCCAGCTGCTGGCCCTCGAGCAGGTGCCCGCGGCGGCCTGGAGCGGCGCCCTGGGGCGCCTCGACCCCAGCGACCCGCGCGGCGTGTGGGGGCCCGGCGTGCCCAGCACCTCCCTGCCGGCGGCCTTGGACCCGCCCGAGGGCTACCTGGTCTCGGCCAACAACGCCCCGGTGCTCTCCAGCCCCCCGATCGTCGCCAACCCGAACAACAACGACCGCGTGGCGCGGCTCTCGGAGCTGATCGAAGCGCACACGCCGGTCTCCCTCGCGGACGCCGCCGCGATCCAGCGCGACGTCTTCGGCCGCTCCGCGATGCGCTGCGCCCAGGCCCTGCTGGCGAGCTGGCCCGGCGCCGGAGCGCGCGGGCCGGCGCCCGCCTCCGACGCCGCCCTGGCGCGCCTGCGCGCCGAGGTGGCCGCCTGGGATGGCCGCTTCGCCGCCGACAGCGCCGGGGCCCTGGCCTACGTGCGCTGGCTGGACGCGCTGCTCGCCGAGCACCATTCCGGGGCCTGGGGCCGACCGATCGCCGAGAGCCTGCGCAGCTCGCCGGCCGTGCACGACTTCGTGGCCCGCGAGCTCGAGCGCGGCGAGATCCCGCTCGAAACCCTCGAGCGCGCCATCTCCCGCGCCGCCGAGCGCGACCGCCGCCATCCCCAGGAGCGCACCTGGGGCGACATCCACCGCCTGCCGCTGCAGCACCCCCTGGGCCGCCTGCCGGTGCTGGGCCGGCCCTGGCGCGACGGCCTGCTGCCGACCTCCGGCATGGCCAGCACGGTCAAGAAGTCCGCCGGCCCCCTGAGCGCCAAGCCCCACGAGGCCTTCTTCGGCGCCCAGAGCCGCTTCCTGGCCGACCTCTCGGACCCCGACCAGACCTGGTTCGTGCTGCTGGGCGGCCAGGATGGCTACACCGGCAGCACCAACACCCTGGACCAGGTGCCGCTGTTCGAGGCCGGCCAGAGCCTGCAGGTGCCGCTGGGCTCGCAGGTTTCGATCGAGCGCCTGTTCCGCCACAGCACGGCGCTGAATCCGCACACGCCCTAGATCGAGCTGCGGGAGGGGCCGGCGCGAGGCACGGAGGCGGACTGCGAGCGTCGAGCGGTGTTCGGGTGTCTTCGAGGACCGAACGGGCACCCGCTCGCTTTTCATCGATTTTCGCGGCGGATCGAAGCCGTGCGGACGCTTTCGTCCAGTGGCGCCAGCCCGGAAAACCTATGGCGATCGCTTCGATCGCGCCCGGGCGAGCGCCACAGCCCATTCGATCCATGAAGTACCACAAGCTGGGTCTGAGCGCTGTCGCTCTGACCGCATTCATCCATTCTTCGGCCCAAGCGCAGGTCTGCACGGGCGCGGGCCCTTGCCTGACGTTCGCCGAACCGAACGGCAGCATCAACACGCTCGGTTACGGCGGCTCCGTGGCCATCCTGAGCGACTACGATGGCGGCGGCAAGCGCGAGCTCGCCATCGTCGCGGCGAATAGCGCCCTGTGCTACTTCGCCCGGGGCGAGAGCGGCGGCGCGGCCCCTGCGTACCTCGCTTCGGCGCCCGGCGCGGGCCCGGGATCGGTCGTGCTGACGGTGGGCGATCTCGATGCCTTCCCGGGCGAGGAGATCGCCGTGTCGAACCCGGGCGTTGGCTGGATCAACTTCTGGTCCATCCGCCCGGCGGCCTTCGGCGGCGGCTACTCCGCGGTGTTCCTCTACTCGATCAGCGGCCCCCAAACCCTGGGAACCGCGATGGTCATGGTGGACACCTTGAACGGCCGACGGCTCGCCGTGGGCGTTCCCGGGCAGGATCTGGTGCGTCTCTACAGCCTGACCGCCAGCTCGGCCACTCAGACGCAGACGCTGGTTCCGTGGACCCCGGGCACCTCCAGCGTTCCGCTGGGGAACCCCACCGGCAACTTCGGCCGCAGCATGGCCGTAGGACCCAAGCCCGGCGTGGGCGGCGCCCCCGCGCAGAATTCGCTGCTCGCGGTCGGCGCGCCGAACTACAGCTCGAGCGTGCTGGGCTCGCCGGACCAGGGCTTCGTGGCCATCTTCGACCTGTCCCAGATGCTGCCCGGTCCGGGGCAAAACGAGGCCAACGGGTTCCTGTACCGCGGCGTGGCCCGCGAGCAGATCGGCACCGCGGTCGCGTCGGTCGGGTTCCTTCCGGAGCCTTCGCCGGGGTCTTCCCCGCGCTCCGACTTCGTCGTGCTGGGCCGCTCGCAGAACGGGCTCGTGCCCGGGGTGCTGGTGGCCTTCCATACCCCCAACGGGATCAGCAGCAGCCCGACCCAGGTGTACGGCTCGCCGATCAGCCTGATCTCGCCGGCGGCCGCCAACGACGGGCGGCTGGTCTCCGCCGGGGATGTCGATGGGGATGGTCTGGGGGATGTCGTGATGACGCTCAACTCCACCGGGCGCCTGTTCTCGACCGCCGGCGGCAACCTGAGCGGCATCGGGTTCCAAGCCTCCTACGGCGGCATCACCTCCGCGCCGCTGGCGCTCGCCAGCGGCCCGGATGTCAACGCCAAGGGAGCCACCGACGTCGTCATCGGCGCTCCGCGGGTGTCCGGTTCCGGCGGCCTCGTGGAAGCCCTGCCGCTGGCTGCGAACGTGCGCCTGCCGAACCCGATCAGCCCCGCCTTCGCACGACTCGAGGCCGCCGGCCGCCCGCTGCCCGGTCCCCTGCAGCTGCGAGCCGTCGGGCCCCAGGGAAGCTGGGCGTTCCTGTTCGGGGGCTTTGCCCCGCCGGTGCCGGTGCCGTTCCTCGGCGGCCCGCTGCTCAGCTACCTGCCGGCCAACTTCCTTTCGCTGGATGCGGGGATCATCCCGGCCAGCGGCACGCTCGGCCCCGGAACGCTCAACTTCGCACCGCTGACGGTGCCCTTGGGCTTCAACTTCGAAGGCCTGGTCTACCAGGTTCTGCTGGTCGGCGCGGGCGGCAGCCTGTCGGTCAGCAACGGCCTCCTGTCGCGGGTCGGCAGCTGGTGATCGGATGGAGCGCAGCGGCGCGGCCGCCGGCCGATCGCGCGGACGGACCGGCCCTGATTCGGATGCCCCTATCGCGGCCGGAAGGTCGCGGTGGGGGCCTCTTTGGTGGGGGGCGAAGGCGGTCGATGCGTCCGGGTGGCAGCGGCTCGGTTGGGGGCCGGGAAGGGCTGCGCCCCGGGCGGGAGGAACCTCCCAGGCAGGCGCGGATCGCCCGAGGACGGGCCCGGCGGGGATGGGGTCGGCGGGGTGCCGGGGCAGCCGGCGGGGGGGGGGTGAGGCGGCGCTTTCGGGCGCGGGCGGCGACGGCGCGGGAGCCGGAGGGGGCCAGTCCGGGCCGGCGGCGAAGGCCTCCGCGGGGCCTATCCGGCCCGGGCCCCTGTCCCGTGACTTATCCTGGAAGTCTCGCTACGGGGAGCCGGCCCAGCCCCTCCTGCACGCTCCGGGACTCGCGGGGGCGGGCGACAGAAATCCGGATTTCTCCGACGGAAGCGGCGGCCCAGCCCGCCGAGGTCCTGTGGCGAGTAAATCCGGCCTGTCTGTCCCCCGGGTGGCGCTTCCGAACCATGCAAGCGACCGTGACACGACAGCCCGATTCGTCAGTCGATCCCATCTTTCTCGCCCTTCTGGCCCGCGCCCGCACCCGGGAGAGCGCGGCGCTGGAGGGTCTCTTCACCCGCTTCTACGAGCGCGTGCAGGCCGAGGTGCACCGGCGCCTGTCCCGCGACGTGCGCATCAGCCGCCCCTGGCTCAAGTCGCGCTTCAGCACCGGAGACGTGGTCCAAGAGGTGTTCCGCAGCGTGCTCGGCGACCTGGACACCTTCGGCGGCTCCAGCGAGGACGCCTTCAGCGGCTGGCTGGCGATCGTGGTGCGCAACCGCATCGTGGACTCGATCCGCTTCCACGAGGCCGACTGCCGGGATGGGCGCAAGGGCCTGTCGATGCCCGAGGACGAGGAGCAGCTCGGGCCCCACGACGGGACCGATCCCCTGGCGGCGGCAGCCCGCCAGGAGGAGCTCCTGCGGCTGGACGAGGCGCTCGCGGAGCTCGAGCCCAAGATCCAATTGCTGGTGCGCGCCCGGGCCGAGGATCTGGCCAGCTTCCAGGAGCTGGCCGAGCAGCTGGGCTTCGGATCGGAGTCGGCCGCTCGGCGGGCCTACTTCGCCGCGCAGGCGCGCCTGGCCTTGCGGCTCAAGGACCGCCGGGCGCCGGGGCGGAATCCGTCATGAATCCGACCCGGCGCGAGCCCGCCAAGGAGACCCCGCTCGAGGAGCGCGTGGCGCTGGCCTTGGAGCTGCGCGATCGCGGCGTCGTCGATTGGCTGGCGCAGGCCTGCGGGGATGACCTCGCGCTGCAGCCGAAGGTGCTCGAAGCGGTCGGCCTGGCCGATGGGCTGCCGCGGGCGCTCAACGGGGCCTTCAGCAGCGACTCCCGCGTCGGCAAGGTGTTGGCCGGGCGCTATCAGATCGAGCGGCGCCTGGGTTCCGGGGCGATGGGGGTGGTCTACGAAGCCCTCGACCTCGATCTGCTGCGCCGCGTGGCCGTCAAGGTGCTGAGCCTGGGGCTGCTCGAGCGCGAGCGGGCCGTGCAGCGCTTCGAGCGCGAGGCCCTGGCGATGGCGGCCGTGAAGCACGACTCGGTGATCGCCATCCACGACCGGGGCCGGACCTCGGAAGGCGAGGCCTTCCTGGTGATGGACCTGATCGAGGGGTGCCAGCTCGGCTCCCTGGTCGAGCGGCTGGCGGAAGGGGGACTGCCTCCCGAGCGCATCGGACGGGACGAGCTGAGCCGGGCCCTGGGGTTCGAGCTCGACCCGCGCGAGAGCACCGTGCGCCTGGCCGTGCGCTGGGCCGCCGAGCTCGCCGCCGGCGTGCAGCGCAGCCACGACGCCGGGGTCATCCACCGGGACATCAAGCCCTCGAACATCATGGTGCGCCGGGACGGGCGCGCCGTGCTGCTCGACTTCGGCATCGCGCACCTGGCGGCCTCCGAGCCGCTCACCCGCGGCGGCACCAGCTTGGGCACCCCGGCCTACATGGCGCCCGAGCTGCTGGAAGCAGAGAGCCCCGCGACCCCGCGGGTGGACGTGTACGGCCTGTGCGCGGTGCTGTATTGCCTGCTCGGCCAGCAGGCGCCCTACAGCGGCTCGCCGACGGCGGTGCTGCATGCCCTGGCGACCCGCGACCCGAAGCCCCTGCGCAAGCTGCACCCGGGCCTGCCGGTCGATCTGACGGCGATCATCGAGAAGGGCCTCAGCCGGAACCCCGAGGACCGCTATAGCAGCGCGGCGGAGCTCGAGGCCGACCTGCGCGCCTTCCTCGACCATCGCCCGGTGAAGGCGCGCCCGATCGGGCCCCTGCGCCGCAGCGCACGCCGCCTGTGGCGCTCGCGCAGCGGCCGGGGTGCCGCGGCGGCCCTGGGAGCGGTGGTCGTGGTGGGTCTGGGCTGGCTGGCCCGCGAGGCCTGGCTGCAGCAGCGTCGAGCCGCCTGGCTCGAGCTCGGACGGCACTTCCCCCCGAGCTTCACGATCCTCGATCCCAACCACCGCGCCCTGCGGCACGAGCGGGACCGGCGCGAGCTGGCGAATCTCCTCGATCGGGCCGCGGCGGTCTGCGTGGACCCCCTGCCCACCTACCTGCTGCGGGCCTCCTTCCGCCTGGACCATGGGGACCTCGCCGGTGCCGCCGCGGACATGGGCCGCATCGCGCGCGAGGAGGACACGCCCCTGGCCCGGGCCCTGGCCCTGGCCTACGCGGCCCTGCCGGCCGGCGCAGCGGGCCACGGGGCCCTCGACCTGTCCGCGCTGCCCGAACCGCGCGGCCCCCGCGACCGCTACCTGCTGGGCTACCACGGGCTGCGCTCCTGGTCGGACGCCGGCGATGAGCAAGCCCGCGGCCTGCTGGACGACGAGGTCGTCCAGGCGGTGCCCCACGCAGCCGATCTGCGCTTCGTTTTGCGCAGCCTGACCGCGCCCTCGGAGGCCGAACGCTTCCGCGCGGCGCTGGCGCTGCACGAGGAGGTGCTGCTGCACGAGCAGCGCATCGGGACCCGCAGCGCCTCGACCGCCCACTGGGCCTGCTACGCGCTGAACATGGCGCACGCCTACCGCGGCGCCCTGGAGGCCGGCCTGACCAGCGTGGCCCTGGCGCCGCGCTTCCACAGCAACCGCAACAACGCCAGCGCCGCGGCCTTCGCCCTGGGCGACTACGGGCAAGCCAGGGAGCTCCTGGTCGAGGCCCTCGACGTGCGTCCCGAGGACCCCAAGCTGATGCCCTGGATCGTCTGGAGCCACGTGGCGCAGGGCGATCTCGCTGCGGCGAACGCCGCCATCGACGCCTGGCAGCAGCCGCCGATCGGAGCCGCCGAATCGCTGCGCGGCGAGGTGGCGCTGTTCGAGGCCCTGGAGCTGCGCCAAGCCGGCGGCCCGCCCGATGCGGTGGCAGCCGCCCTGGACCGCTCCAAGCAAGCCTACGCCCGGGTGGTCGAGCTCGGGCAGCCCGGCCCTTCGGCCCAGCTGCAACGCCTCGCGGCTGCGCTCGCGAACGACGACGACGAAGCCCTGTTCCAGGCCCTGGCCGACATCGCGGTGCGCCAGCCGCGGCGGCTGCAATGGGCGCTGGACCTGCTGGAGCAGAACGTCCCCGACGAACTCGGCCAGGGATCGACCGCCGCTCTGCGCGCGATCCTCGGCCTGTACGACGACCTGATCCACGGCGATGCCGCGGATCGCCCCGCAACCGATTCCCGCGGCGGCGCGGGATCGAATCGCTGAAACCGCTTCCGATCCTCTTCCTCCACGAAGCCATGAATCGCAACCCCCTGTGCTGGCTGGCCAGCCTGCTCCTGACCCAATCCGCGACCGCGCAGCTGGCGCCGATCGTCTGGCCCCAGTCGAGCCAAGGCATGTTCACGGGCATCTCCCTGGGAACCCAGCTCGAGGACAACACAGGCACCCGCCTGCGCTTCCGGACCCCGGGCACCACCACCGGCAGCAACGTGGCCTGGGACCCGGCCACCTTCGGTGCGCCCTCCGACGAACACCCGGACTATCGCAACGAAGCGCTGTTCAGCCGCTGGACGCCCTACATCAACCCCGGTCCCACCGGAATCCAACCCTGGGACGCCAACCTGCCCCTCCACAACCCGGTCCTCGGCGACATGTCGACCGGCGGCGACCTGACTCCGCCGGTGGATGCGAACGGCGTGATGAACATGGTCGCCGGCTCGGACACGGCCTGGTATTCCCTGTCGTTCACCGTCGCCAAAGGCACCAAGGGAGTAACGGGCAGCGTGTTCAGCCAGCTCCCGAATGCCTCGGGCCACGTCTTCAGCTACACCGCGCCGCTCAGCACGGGCATCCGTCCGGAGCTGGTCAACACCCTGCGCTTCGAATACACCCGCGGCCAGATGGGCCTGACGGGAACGACCACCGAGATCACGGCCCTCGACTGGGGCATGGGCATCATCTCGACCGGGGCCACCGGCGGGCCCGGCGGGCTCCAGCCGATCCGCACCCGCCTGTACTTCACTCTGGACCGCGATTGGTGGTTGAGCTACGGGTCGGTGGCCAATGGGGCCAGTCGCACCAACCTGCAGGTGGTGATTCTCAACGAACCCTCCTTCGAGCTCAGCCCTTCCGTGGTCTACCGCATGGACTGGAACGGCGCGCATTGGTCGGTCCCGTCGGTGGCCTTCGATCAGACCGCGCTGTACGGGTCCGCGCAGGCGGTGGGCCAGAGCTCGGGTCCGGCCATCGACGGGCTCTCGGTCGATCAGCCGGGCACCACGGAGGGGCAATGGCGGGTGGTCTTCTCCCTGGATTCGAGCAGCACCATCTCCGGCAATCCGCCCCACGCCGAGATCCTGGTCTCGCAGTCGAGCAACGGCGCCACGGGCGCCGTGACAGCCAAACCGCTGTCCGTCCGCCAGACTCCGAACGGCCCCGGAATCCCGGTCGACAACGTGATCGGCATCGGGCCCGATGAGGTCACCGGCTTGTGCGGCCGCGATCCCAAGGAGAACAGCATCCTGGACTCCGTGGTGGGCACGCCGCTGCCGGTCATGGACGAAGGCGACGAGGTGAAGACCGAGATCGGCCTGTCGCTGCAACGCTTCGATTCCTTCGGCCCGAATAAAACGTCGGTCCCGACCGACTCGATGCTGTTCGAGGTGCATGGCATCGAGATCCCTGGGGATCGCATCGGCGTGTTGATGTTCGAGGGCGACCTGGCCCCCAACGGCCCGAGCATGCCGTTGACCCTGCCGATCAAGTTCTATCCCCAGCTCCTGCCGGGCGCCTTCATCCTGGTGCCCGAGACGGAAACCCACTCGCTGATCCTGCCGACCACGCCCTACGCGAACCATGACCTGCGCATCCGGGCGCTGCTGGGGCTGGTCGGTCCGGAGAGTCTGGACATCCAGCAGAGCTGGGTCAGCTGCTTCTCCATGTGAGTTCGATCCGCGGGCCGCGGGCCGCGCAGCGCCGCGGCCCGCGGGGCCCCCACGTCAGGACCACTCGAGCCGCAGGGTGCGTCGGACGTGGGCCTCGAGGGGCGCGGGGATCTTTAGCTCCCGGGCCAGGGCGGGCCAGCCGGCGAAGGCCAGCACAGTTTGGTCGAGGATGCGCCGCTCGCGCCCCTGGGGCAGGCGGGCGTGCGCAGCCAGGGCCTGCAGATCGGCCCGGGTGAAGCCCTGGGTCTTGCCGTTGAGGCTCAGCTGGTGCTGGCGGGTGAAGGCGCTGCCTTCCGCGTGGCACAGGTCGTAGGCCGGGGTCAGCGCCCAGCGCCCGCGGCGGTCCATCTCGAAGGCAAAGTTCTTGACGTGGTCGTCCTGGTTGCAGCCCACCAGGTTGAAGACCACGCGGCGGAACTGCTGATCGAAGGCCGGGCTCGGCAGGTCCAGGCGGCGCATGGTCTCGAAGAGCTGCTCGTAGGAGTAGGCGCCGGTCTGTGCATAGTCGAAATGCGCCAGGGCGGCGAAGGTCTGGATGCAGCGCTTGCGTCCCTGTGGGTCGCGATCGAAGCGCCGGGTCATGAAGTGGGCGCGCCCGTTCTCTTCGAGTAGGCGGCACTCGGCCATCTCGATGCCGCAGGCGGCGGCGATGCGCGAGTAGGAGTATTCGAGCAGCCCATAGCCGGCCGGATCGGCGATGCCCCAATCGCCGCTCAGGCGCACGCCGTCGAACTTGATCAGCCAGTGGTCGAAGCCCGGCGGCAGGCCGGTTTGGCCCGAACGCACGGCCTTGGTGCGCGGGTCGAAGGCGACCACCGCCTTGGCCCGCGCTCCGCCGGCCGAGGTGCCCACGCTGAGGATGTCGAGCAGCGCCTTGTCGCCGCCCGAGCCATCCAGGTTCGACGCCAGGCGATCCCTTTCGGCGAAGGCCAGCGCCGCCAGCTCGACCAGCCGGGCCACCTCCAGGGGCCGATCGCCGCCCTCCGCGGGCCCCGTGGCGGGCTCGAACTCGAGCGCGCCCATGCCGCGGGTGCCCGTGTAGCAGAGCCGGTCGACGGCGTTGAAATCCTCGCGCCGCCGCCCCGCGCGGGCCAGCCAGACATCGATCAGGCGGTTGCCGAAACGATCCGGCAGGCTGTCCGCCAGCAGCCCGGGCAGGCCGTGGAAGCTCTGCGGTTCGAGTTCTGGAAACCGATAGATGTGGCCGGCCTGCAGCGGCATCACCAGCGGCGCGAGCTCGATGCCTGAAGCGACGAAGTCCGGGTCGTACTCGAAGCGCGCGTAGCGTTCCTCGCGGTCCATGGCCACGTAGCCGACCGGCGTGCCCCACAGACGCACCGTGGCCGTGGTCATGGCTGCTCGTCCCCCCAGACCGGGCCCGATCCCGCGCCCGCCTGGCCGAGCGGCCCGGCGCGCCTGGGGCGCCTGCGCAGACCTTGCACCTCGGCCCGCGGCGAGCGGAACTCCTCGGGCAGGACCTGGTCGAGCCCCGCCAGCATCCCCAGGGCCTCGAGCAGCCGCAGCCAGGATCCAAGGCGGGCGTCCTTTCCATCCTCGATGCGCCGCACGGTCGCCACCCCCACGCCGGCGGCCTCCGCCAGCTGCTCCTGGGACAGGCCACGCTGTCGGCGGACCAGCGCCAGGCGCCGCCCCAACTCCGCCAGCCGCGCCGGCTCCGTGGCCAGGTCTTGGATCTTCATGCGCTCATTATCGATCGATTTTTAGGTCCAGGCCATCGAATCCGATCGTTTTTGATCGGATTTCAGGACCTCCCCATGTCTTGTGATCATATAAGATCGAAAGACCCAATAAATCGGCCCCTTGCGATCGTTTACGATCGGATCCGCCCACATCGAGCGCGGGACCCCCATGCCCCAGACCTGGACCGTGGCCGGAAGGACCTGCGCCCAGGTCCAGGCCGACATCGACGCCCACCTGGCGATCCGACCCCTGCCCGCCAGCGTCGAGCTGGCCTGGTCCGGCCCGCGGGTGCGGATCCGGGTCACCGGCGCTGGCCAGAGCGAGTTCTGGCTGGAACTGAGCCAGGTGGGCGCCGACACGCGCATCGAAGCCGCCGAGCGCCGCGTCGCCCTCCTGCACCGCCCCTTCGTGCCACGGGTCGAAGCCGCCCTGGAAGCCCTCCTGACGGGCCTCGGCGCCGTGCGGGACGGACAGCGCTGAACCGGCGCCGGATCCAGGCCTCGGAGCACGGACTCCAGGGCGAACCCGAATGGCGATCGCGTTTGGCAGGGCGAGGAAGAACCGGGGTCGAGCGGCGTCCGGTGCAGCGCCGGAGGGCTCAGCGCCAGCGGGGCCTGGCTCTTGGATGGCGAAGGCACACCCTGTGAAGCGATCGGGCCTTTGTTTTTTGGTTGCTGCTCTGTGCGCTGCGGGTCTGCTGGCCACGTGGCTGCTGAGGCCCACGGCGGTTGCAGAGCGCGAGGCCGGCCACGCCAGCGAACGGTCTGTCAGGGTTTCGGCGGACGAACGCACCTCGATCGAGGTCCCGCTGCGGCCCTTGTACGGCTAGGTCGCGCTGGCAGCCCCGCGCAGGGAGGCCGGCGCACTCGAGCTCGTGACGCTGTGGGTCGCCGCGGATTGAGCGCCGCCGCAGGGCCCGGGACGCCTGTGGGGCTTGGACCGCGCCAGGGGCTGCGGCCCGCGGCCGGGCGGACCGGTCGGCAGGACCTGGCGGGGGATGTGGGCCGGGAAGGTCAGAGGGGCGTTCCGACCAGGCGCCGGGGCGCGGATCGGAGGCCGGGTGCGAAGCGGCAGGGCCGGGCAGGATCGGGGCGCTCGCGCGGAGCGAACCTGCGTCCCCTGGGGCTCCCTGGACTCGGGATGGACAGGAGCGGCCAGGCGAGCGCAGGATTCGCCGATGAGCATGGAAGAGAGCGAAGTCAGCCGTCGCCTGCGGCTCGAGCGGGATGCCCTGCTGGCCGAGCGGGAGCAGCTGCTGGCGAGGCTGCGGGACGCCGGAAAAGGGGACCTGTGGGTCCCCCCGGGGCACTTCTATTCGCCGATCCCCGCCCTCGCGGAGGTGCTGCGCTGCCAGGAGCGGATCTTCGCGCCGCCGCCGCGCAGGTTGCCGGGGATCGACCTCCGCGAAGCCGAACAACTGGCGCTGCTTGCGACCTTCGGCGGGCATCACGACGAGATGCCCTGGGCACCGGAAGCCCTGCCTGGGCTGCTCTATCGCTACGAAAACACCGCCTTCTCCTACGCGGACGCCGTGTTCCTGCATTGCATGCTGCGCCACATCGCGCCCCGGCGGATCCTGGAGGCCGGCTCGGGCTGGTCGACCTGCCTGATGCTCGATTGCAACCGCCGTTTCTTCGGCGATCGCATCCAGATCACGGCCATCGATCCGGCGCCGGCGACCCTGCCGCAGGTGCTGCGGCCGGAGGACCACGGTCGCGGCCGGCTGGTCACCGCCGGCCTCCAGGACGCGCCGCTCGAGCTGTTCGCCGCACTCGAGGCCGGCGACGTGCTGTTCGTCGACTCGACGCACGTGTGCCGCATCGACAGCGATGTCAATCGCCTGCTGTTCGAGATCCTGCCGAGCCTGGCCGAGGGCGTCTGGATCCACTTCCACGACATCTTCCATCCCTTCGAGTACCCGCGCCCCTGGGTGCTCGAGAACCGGGCCTGGAACGAGGCCTACGCGCTGCGGGCCTTCCTGCAATACAACCAGAGCTTCGAGATCGTGCTGTTCGGCAGCTTCCTGCAGCAATTCCACCGAGACGCGGTGGCGCGGGTCGCCCCCAAAGCCTTGCGGAGCGATTCGGGCAGCCTCTGGCTGCGCAAAGGCCGCAGCGGCTGATCCGGCGGCCTGGGATGCCCCCGGGGGGGCCGGTCAGATCTGGCCGACCCAGGCGGGCGGGGCGATCTCCGACCAGCGCTGGCGGATGGCCGCGATCTGGTCTTCCGGCAGCGGGCCAGCGGCCAGCAGGGCTTGGTTCTCGGCGAAGCGATCGGGGTTGGTGGTGCCGATCACAGCGGTGTGCACGCCGGGCAGGCTCAGGGCGAAGCGCAGGGCGATCGAGGCCGGGCCCGTGGGGCCGCTGTCGCCGCGGCGCTCGGGGCGCGTGAAGTCGAAGTCGAGGGCCCGCATGCGCCGCCAATATTCCTGGTGGTAGTCGTTGCCCGGCAGGTCGTCGTAGCGCCAGACCGCGTTGGCCAGGGCGCGCTTGATGACCACGCCCAGGCCCTGCTCGCGGCAAGCGGGCAGCAGCAGGTCGATGGCCTCCTGGTCGGCGAAATTGACCGAGGTCATCAGGGTGTCGAAGCGTTTGGTCGAAAGCGCGTAGGCCGCGGCGGCGGAATCGCCGCTGTAGCCGATGTAGCGCACCTTGCCGGCGGCCTTGGCGCGCTCGAGGGCTTCGATGGCTTCGCCGCTCTCGAGCACCGCTTGGTTGCAGGAGTGCAGGTGCACCAGATCGAGGCGGTCGGTGCGCAGGCGCTGCAGGCTGCGCTCGATCGTGCTCTCGATCGAAGCCGCGCTCCAGCCGTCGCGGGTCGGCCAGTGGCCGACCTTGGTGAACAGCAGGTACTCGTCGCGCCGATGGGCGACGGCCTTGCCGATCAGCTCCTCCGACTCGCGATAGCACTCGGCCGTGTCGATCGCGTCGAGCCCCAGATCCAGGGCCTGGTTGAGCAGGCGATCGACCTGCTCCTGGGGCACCTCGCCGTAGCCGATCTCCGCGCCGCCGAAGCCGACCGGCGAGACCCACAGGTCCGTGCGCCCGAGGCGCCGCTTGGCCGCGAAATCGACGCCGGCGCCCGCCGCGGCCTCCCCTGCGCCGCCGCTGCCGGCGCAGGCGGACAAGGCGAACCATCCGGCGGTCGCCGCCGAAGCCTGCAGGAACTCGCGTCGAGAGGTGCTCATGGCCACAGGCTAGCCACGCCGCGGGCCGGCTGGCAGCGGTCGCGGGGCGGGGCAGGGGTGCGACTGAGCCGGGGGATGCCGCCCGCAGAGCCCGGGGCCTGCCCGGGACCCCGGGCAGCGAGGCTCGCCGCGGGCCCGCTCCGCGCTCGAACCCTGGACCGGCGGAGGGAACCGGCTCCCGTTGCGATCCTCGCCGGGCCTCCGGCTAGCTTCGTAGCGACCGGCCCAGCGCCGGAATCCGCCACGGCCCCCAGCCCCTTTTTGCGATGCAACTGCTCCCCTCCGCCCTATCCCTGGCCGGCGCCCTGACCCTGGGCATCTGGATCGGCCAGGCCCCCGGCCAAGAATCCAAACCCGCCCGCCCCGCCGCCAAGGCCCAGGACGCCGCCCCGGCCATGCCCGACATGGCGGCGATGATGGAGGCCATGACCCGCGCCGGCACGCCGGGAGAGGGTCACGAGCCGCTCAAGGCCTTCGAAGGCAACTGGAAGGCCAACGTGACCATGTTCATGGGCCCGGAGGCGCCGCCGATGGTCATGGAGGGCGCCATGAACAGCACCTGGATCCTCGGGGGGCGCTTCCTCGAGCAACGCTTCACCGGGACCTTCGATGGCCAGCCTTTCCAGGGCACCTCCCTGTTCGGCTACGACAACGCCGCGGGCCGCTACGTGAGCCTGTGGATCGACAACATGTCGACCCACATGTCCCTGTCGAGCGGCGAGCTTTCCCTGGACGGCAAGGTCTTCACCATGAACGGCACCAAGACCGACCCGATGACCGGCAAGCCGGCCCAGACGATTGAGCAGATCAACGTCAACGGCCCGGACCAGCACACCATGGTCGCCTGGGACCTGCACGACGGCCAGCGCATCAAGACGATGGAAATCGTCTACACGCGCGCTCGCTGACGGGCAGAGAAAAAGCGACTCGGGCTGCGCCCGAGCCGTCAAACCAGCCAGTGCCCATGCCTTTGGGCCCTCATCCGGCGGCCACGGAGGCTGGGACCGGCGCATCGCGCCGATCTGAGCCTCCGAGCCAACGGCGCGGGGCTGGGCGGGGTCGCCGCGGGGCGCCGGTCCGCTCGAACCATGCCGCGCGCTGGGGGGCGCCCGGCCGCGGGCGAAGCGCCGGCGATCCGTGGGGCTGCCGGCACAGCCCGGGGCGGGAATCGCGTCCGTCCCGGGGGTCCGCTGGACGACGCCCGGGCCGATGCGCTCCCGGGGCGAGTGCCTGGCGCGCGGGCGAGGCGCTGCCTGCCCGCCGCGCCCAGGGGCCCAGGGGCCCAGGGGCCGGATCGAAGGCGAGCCCCGCAGGCGCCCGAGCCGGGGGCGCTGGCCGCGGCCGGACGAGGGCCGCAGCTCTCCCTGGGCCTACAATCCGCGGCCCATGCGCCGCATCGCGATCGTCAACCAGAAGGGCGGGGTCGGCAAGACCACCTCGGCGGTCAACCTGGGCGCCGCCCTGGCCCGGGCCGGCCAGCGGGTGGTGCTCTTCGATCTGGACCCCCAGGGCAACCTCTCGACCCACCTGGGCATCGAGGTCGAAGCGGGCGAGCCTTCCAGCTACGGCGTCCTAGCGGGCGCGTGCAGCGTGGCGGAGGCCCTGTGCCAGACGCGCACTCCGGGCCTGTGGGTGGTGCCCACGGGCATCGACCTGTCGGGCGCCGAGCTGGAGCTGGCTCAGGCGCAGGATCGCGAGCAGATCCTGGCGCGGGCGCTGGCGCGCTGGAGCGCAGAATCCGAGCAACGCCACGGCGTGGCGCCGGCGGAATTCGTGTTGTTCGACTGCCCGCCCAGCTTGGGGCTTTTGTCGCTCAATGCCCTGATCGCGGCCTCGGAGGTGTTCATCGCCTTGCAGACCGAATTCTTGGCGCTGCAAGGCATGACCCGTCTGCTCGACGTGATCGAACGGATCCGCGAGCACCTGAATCCGGGCCTGACGGTCTCCGGCATCATCCCGTGCCTGTACGACAACCGCCTGCGGCTCGGGCGTGAGGTGCTGAGCGACATCCGGCGCTACTTCCCGGCGCAGTGCTTCCGCCGGGCGATCTCGGCCAACGTGAAGCTCGCCGAGGCCCCCAGCTTCGGCCAGTCGATCTTCGAGTACGCCCCGGATTCGACCGGCGCGCGCGACTACGCCGAGCTGGCCGAGGAGGTCCTGGCGCAGGGCAAGCAGCGGGCTCCCGAGCCCGCGGTCCCCGCGACCAGCGCGGGCCCGGGTCTGCTGTCCTGAGCGCCGCGCCCCGGGGCGTCCATGGGCATCTATCTCGACCACAACGCCACGACTCCGCTCGATCCGCGGGTGCGCGCGGCCTGGCGCGAGCACCAGGAGGCCGGCCTCGGCAACCCGTCCAG
>JBIKLM010000019.1:0-21867 GCA_044359835.1 Planctomycetota bacterium | reverse complement strand
GGCCGAACAGGCCCTGCTCGGCGCCCTGGCTCTGCCGTGCAGCTTGCCCGAACGCCGCCTGCTGGAAGGCCGACTCGAAGCCCTGCGCAGCGGCGCGGACGCACCGCTTTGGTGAGAAACCCGCAGATCCGATACTGCTGGAACTTCAGCGCACCGGGGCGGGGGGGTCTGCATCCAGAGACTTGAATTCGTTGCCCTGCGGCGATTCGCCGGCCAAGGACTGCAGGGACCAATAGCGCCGGTAGAGCTCGCTGCTGGCGTAGAGTTCGGCGTGGTTGCCGCTGGCGGCGATCCGACCGCCCTCGAGCACGTGGATGCGATCGGCCCGGCGGGCGGTGGCCAAGCGGTGGGCGATGACCACGGTGGTGCGGCCGACGAACAGCCGTTCCAGGGCCTCCTGGACAACAGCTTCCGAATCGGCGTCGAGGGAACTGGTCGCTTCGTCGAGCAGCAGCAGGCGCGGATTCGCCAGGAAGGCCCGGGCGATGGCCAGACGCTGGCGCTGGCCAGCGGAGAGGCGGATGCCGCGCTCGCCGATCTGGGTTTCGAAGCCGAGCTCCATGGCGCGGATGAACTCGAGGGCTCCGGCGGCGGCCGCCGCGGCTTCCAAGCGTTCGAGGCTGGCTTCGGGGACTGCCAGGCGCAGGTTGTCGGCGATGGTGCCCGAGAACAGGAAGACCTCCTGGGGCACCGTGGCGATCGAGCGGCGCAGGTCGGCGAGACCGATGCTGGCGATGTCGCGACCGTCGACGGCGATGCGGCCCGAATCGGCGGCATAAAAGCGCAGCAACAGGGCGAACAGGGTGCTCTTGCCCGAGCCGCTCGGTCCGACCAGGGCCACCACCGAACCGCCGGGCACGTGCAGCGACAACCCGTCGAGAGCCGGTTTGGCTGTCCCCGGGTAGCGAAAGCCGAGGTCCTCGATCGAAAGCTCGCCAGCCCCCATGGCGAAGGGCTGCGCCGGGGGAGTCGAACGGGCCGGGTCAGCGACCAGAGGCTCCGTATCCAGCAGCTCGAAGAGCCGCACGCTGGCGCCGCGCAGTTCGCGATAGCCGGCGTAGAGTCCGCCGAGCTGCCCGACCGAAACCGCCACGGAGAAGGTGTAGAGCAGGAAGGAGGTCAATTCGCCCGCGGTCAGGCGCTGTTCGAGCATCAGCTGACCGCCGTAGCCGAGCACCAGTCCGAAGGCCGAGAAGGAGGCGAACGTGACCACCCCCGAGAAGGCGGCGCTCAGCCGGGAATGGCGCAGTTGCACGCGCAGGAGGTCACCGAGGGCCGCGGCAAAGCGGCTTTGCATGCGCGGTTGTGCGCCGTGGGCCTGCACGGTGCGGATGCCGGCCAGGGATTCCTCGGCCAAAGCCGCGGTTTCGGCCGTGGCGTCGCGGGCGCGCGTGGAGACCCGCTGCAGGCGGCCGCCGAAGTAGACCGCCACCAGGACCACCGGCGGAACCACCGCCAGGGCCAGCAGGGTCAGGCGCATCTCCAGGAAAAACAGGATCCCGAGGGTGCCGATCAGGCGCACCAGCGCCTGTAGGCCGGCGGGGATCTGGTGGGTCAGGGCGCCCTGCACCAGCGTCAGATCCGAGCCCAGGCGCGAGAGCAATTCGCCGACGCGGCGTTGGTCGAAGAACCCCGGGGTCAGGCCGATCAAGCGATCGAACAGCTTGGAGCGCAGCTCCAACAGCAGCCGCGCACCGGTTGCTCCCAAGAGGTAGCTCTCGAAGTATCCCACCAACCCGAGCAGGGCGAACAGGCCGATCAGACCGACGACGACCCGGCGCAGGTCCGTCAGGCTGGCCCGCTCGAGGGCCGTGTCGACCACGCCGCCGGCCAAACGGGGGATCCACAGCCCGATCGAGCTGGCCGCGAGCAGCAGCAAGGTCGCCAGGACCAGGGGTCCCAGATGCCCTCGCGCGAGCCCGAACAGGCGCCCGAAGCTGACCGTTTCCGGCGTCGCCGAGCCTGAAGACGGGGACTCGGCGCTCATCGCGAGAGAGCTTAACTGCGCCGAGGCGTTGTCTCGCCGACCGTTCGGTCCCGACATGCCACAGGAAGGTGCTCGGCAGCCCCGCCGCGCTGGCCGTTTCCCTGTTCGGGGCATGGCGGCAGATTTCAGCAGCGCGCGGCCTGGGAGGAAGCGCCGCGCTTCAGCGGCCCTGTCGTCCGCGCAGCCCGTCTCGAGCCGCCCCCTCACGCAGCGGCGCGCAGAAAATCCGACCTTTGGGGGCGACGCGCTCGGCGATGGGGCGTAAGGGATCTGTGGAGTCCAGAGCCACAAGCGCCGCCAGCGCGCGTGGAGCGCTCGGAGGGAAGTGCCTTCATTCGCGTACAGCCGCCTGAACTCCCACGATCGCTCCCGGCAACCCCTTCCGAAGCCACGGGCCTGGGATCGCCGCGCTGCGCCGATCCCAGCCCGTCTGGCCGCCGAAAGCGGCTAAAAATCGCACCTTCTGGCCGCGGAAGGTGGCCTAGATCACGCCCTAAGGCCGTCGAGCAGGCCCACGTGGCCGCGGCAGTGGCCCTGGGGGAGCGGGGTCGCTTCGCCGGCTTCGATGGCCTTGGCCATGGCTACGCCCGGGTCCTGGTCCATGCGCAGCAGGTAGCGATCGACGTTGGGGCACAGGCTCGGGTAGTCGTGGAAGCGCCGCGACCAGCGGCCGATGGCCACGAAGTAGGCGTCCAGCACGGTGCGTTTGCCGAGCATGAAGAAGTCCTTGCCGGCCAGGTGCGTGTCGAGGAAGCGCAGGTGTTGGGCCACGCGCTGCTTGGCCTTGTCGCCGAGGGCCGCGTGGCTGGCGGGATCGTCGAGGAAGCGCTCGGCCTTGAAGATCGGGTAGTGGGAGACGTGGTAGCCGCTGTCGAGCCAGGACAGCCACTGGTTCAAGATCGCTCGTTCGATGCTGCCCGCGGCCGGCGCCAGGCCGGCGCCCGGGTGGGTGTCCGCCAGGTGGGCCAGCAGCGCTCCGTTCTCGAACAGCACCAGATCGCCGAGGCGCATGGCGGGCACGGTGCCGTGGGGGTTGATCGCCAGGTAGGCCGGGCTGGCGGTCTCGGCCTTGGAGACCCGGCACAGGCGGTAGGGGCGGGCCAGCCACTCGAGCACGATCATCTCGGCCAGGGCGCAGGTGCCGGGGCGGTAGAAGAGCAGCGGTTCCATGGGATGCAGGTGGCTTCGGCCCGGGCGCGGATCGCCGCGGGGGTGCGGCTACCGCTGGGGGAGCCTACCCCGTAGGCTGCCCGGCCACCATGAGCGCGACGCCCCCCGCCGGAGAGGCTCGCGCCGACCACCTGGTCGGCCGACACCGGGGGCTGTTCTCGCGCACCCTGCTGGTTTCCGGCCTGACCCTGGCCAGCCGCATCCTGGGCCTGGTGCGCGAGGTGCTGGCGGCGATGTTGTTCGGCGATCGTTCGCCGCTGCTCGACGCCTTCATGACCGCCTTCCGCATCCCCAACCTGATGCGGCGGCTGTTCGGCGAAGGCGCCCTGGCCACCAGCCTGACCAGCGCCCTGACCGCCGAGGACCACCAGCGCGGCGACGCCGCCGGCCGCAACCTGTTCGGCCGCGTGCTGCGCTGGACCACCTGGACCCTGACCGGGCTGTCCGCAGCCGGCATGGTCCTGTTGCTGCTGCTGATCCCGACCCTCGGTTCGGGCTGGCTGGGCGAGCTCGAGGGCGCCGCAGCCGCCGCCGAGTTGACCATGGTGCTGCTGCCCTTCGTGGTCTGGATCTGCCTGGCGGCCCTGGCGGCGGGCGCGCTGAACGTGCGCGGCCACTTCTTCGCCCCCACGGCCGCGCCGGTGGCCATGAACCTGCTCTGGCTGGCGGGGCTGCTGCTATTGCTGGCCCTGTGGCCCGACGCCGCCCCGTTGGCCCAGGTGCGGATCCTGGCCTGGATCGTGCTCGTGGCCGGCGCCAGCCAGTTCATCCTGCAATGGCCGGCGCTGTTTCGGCATGGGCTGTTGGTCTGGCCCGGGCGCGGGGAGACCGTGCGGAGCGAGCAGAGCGCCTGGGCCGTGGTGCGCCAGAGCCTGCCGCTGGCGTTGGGCGCCGCCGTGTACCAGGTCAACGTGATGATCGACGGGCTGATGGCCGAGGCCCTGCTGCCGGTCGGCGGACCGAGCGCCCAGTACTACGCCAACCGCATCCAGCAGTTCCCCCTGGCGCTGGTCGCGGCCGCCGCCACCAGCGCGGTCTTTCCGGCGCTCAAGGCGCTGGTGCAGGTCGGGCGCGCCCAGGAGATGCGCGCCCTGCACGATCGCACCCAGCTGGCCGTGGCGTTCCTGGCCCTGCCGGCCAGCGCCGGTTTGTTCGCCCTGGGGCCCGAGATCGCCACGGCGCTCTTCCAGCATGGGCGCTATGGACCCGAGGGCACCGCGCGCATCGCCGCGGCGCTCTCCATGTCCGCCCTGGCCCTGTTCCCCGCCGGCGCCGTGGGTCTGGCCAGCCGGGTCTACTACGCCGCCGGCGACTTCCGCACCCCGGTGCGCATCTCGGTGGCCATGCTGGCCCTCAACACGGTGCTCAACTACCTGTTCGTGGCCGTGCTCGGTCTCGACGTGGAGGGCTTGGCCCTGGGCACCGCCCTGGCCTCCTGGGCCAACCTGCTGCTGCTCCTGCCGGGCTTCACCCGCCGCTTGGGCCTGCCCGGGGCCAGCCCGGACCTGCCCGCTCGCTACGCGCGCCAGACCCTGTGCGCCCTCGGCACGGGGGCCGTGGCCTTCGCGGTGGCGCGCGGGGTGGCGGCCGTGCCGGGCCTGCCGGCTGGGGCCCTCGGGGCGGCCGCGGCGCTGGGGCCCGCCCTGGGGCTGGCGGTGCTGACGCAGTTCCTCCTGGCGCGCTGGCTCGGGCTCGAGGAGTGGCGCGAGCTGGTCCAGCGCCTGGCGCGACGCCGGGGACGCTGAGCCTGCCCCGGGGCCGCGATGGGGCCCCTCGCCCGCGCAGGGGCGAGCTTTCGCGGCGGTCCCGGACTGGGCAGGGGCGGCCTCGACGGTCGGCCGCTTTCCCGGAGCGGCCCGGCCTCCGCAGCCGGCCGCCCTCGATTCGGCGCCTTGCCCCAGGGAAATCCCGGGGGCACCGGGCGCTACCATCCCGGGGCATGCGCGCCGCCCCGCCTCCAGATGTCCGCGGATTGTGTCGGGAAGGCGCCGGGGGGAGCCCGGCCAACCCCGCAAGACTCCGCAGGCCCAGCGGGCGAGGCCAGCCCCAGCGATGAGCCGCGACCTCGCCGATTCGCCGGGGGCCGAGCGCCCCGAGCTCGATCCGAGCGCCCGCGTCGCCCGGCCGGATCCCGGCGCGTGGCAACGGCCCGAGCTGCGCCGCCGCGCGCCGCCGCGGCTGCCGGGCGGAATCGAGCCGCCCGCCCAGCTGCCGGAGCCGGAGTTCTCGAGCGCCGCTCGGGCGCTGCTCGAGCGCCGCTACCTGCTGCGCGACACAGCGGGTCAGCCCGCTGAATCTCCGCGCCAGGCCCTGTGGCGCATCGCCGCCCACGTGGCCAGCGCCGAGCTCGACCTGCCCGGCGGCGACCTGGCCACGGCCGAGGCCCTGGCGCGCGAGTTCTACCTGGCCATGGCGCGGCGCACGTTCCTGCCGAGCAGCCCGATCCTGGCCAACGCCGGCACCCGCACGCCGATGCTGGCGGCCTGCTTCGTGCTGCCGCTCGAGGATTCGATCGATTCGATCTACGCCAGCTTGCACGCCGCGGCGCGCCTGCACGCCTACGGCGGCGGCACGGGCTTCGACTTCTCGCCGCTCACACCGCGCGGCCGGCCGCTTTCCCGCGGCGGCCGCGCCGAGGGTCCGTTGCGCTTCATCGAAGCCTATGGCGCCGCGACGCTGGCGCCTTCGCCGGGAGCCTTCCGCGGCGGCGCCAACATGGCCGTGCTGCGCGTCGACCATCCGGACATCCTCGAATTCATCCACGCCAAGGATGCCCCCGGTCGACTGGCCAACTTCAACCTGTCCGTGGCGCTGACCGAGCGCTTCCTGCGCCAGCTCGCCGAAGCGCCGGACAGCCCACACAGCGTGCGCCATCCCCGCGACGGCGCGGAGCAGCCGCTGCGCCGCGGAGATCGCGTCTGCAGCGTCGATGAGCTTTGGCAGGAGCTGTGCCAAGCGGCCCACCGCCACGGCGAGCCGGGGCTGTTCTTCGTCGATCGCGCCAATGCGGCCGATCCCGTGCCGTCCCTGGGCCCGATCGCGGCCACCAATCCCTGCGGCGAGCAGCCCCTGCGACCCCATGAATCGTGCCTGCTGGCCTCGATCAACCTGGCGCGGCTGGTGCGCGGCAGCGGGCCCGCCGCGGACCTCGATTGGGCCGAGCTGGCCCGGCTGACGCGCCTGGGGGTGCGCTTCCTCGACGACGCCCTCGAGGTCGCCTGGTGGCCAAGCCCGGAGCTCGCCGCGGCGGCGCGCACCTCGCGCCGCATCGGCCTGGGCGTGATGGGGTTCGCCGACGCGCTGTTCGAGCTGGGCCTGCCCTACGACAGCGAAGAGGCCTGCGCCCTCGGCGGCCAGGTGATGCGCCTGATCGCCGCCGAAGCGCGCGCCGCCAGCGCCCTGCTGGCGGAGCAGCGCGGCTCGTTCCCGGCCTATCCCGGCTCGCGCTTCGAGCGCGAGGGGCTGCCGATGCGCAACAGCCATCGCACCAGCCTGGCGCCCACCGGCGCCCTGTCGATCCTGGCCGGCTGCAGCCCCGGCATCGAACCGGCCTATGCCCTGGCCTTCCAGCGCCGCATCGCCGCCGGGCCGGGCGCGCCGACGCTGCTGGTCAGCGAGGTCGACCCGGTCTTCGAGCGCGCCGCCCGCGAAGCGGGGGTCTGGTCCGAGGCCCTGCTGCAGAGCCTGCTCACCCGGCCGGGCCTCTCCGGCCTGCCGGGCCTGCCCGCGGCGCTGCGCGAGGTCTTCGTGACCGCCCGCGAGATCGCGCCGCGCTGGCACCTGGCCATGCAGATGGCCTTCCAGGAGCACACCGACGCCGCGATCTCCAAGACGATCCTGCTGCCCGCCGGCGCCGGCCCCGAGCAGGTGCGGCTGGTCTTCGATCTGGCCGCGCGCAGCGCGGTGATCGGGCTGACCTGCTATCGCGACGGCTCGCGCAGCGAACAGCCGCTCCGGGCGCCGGCCGGCGAGCCCGTGCCCGTGAACCTGCCCGGGATCATGCCTTCGCTGCGCGTGCGCGAGGAGACCGCGGCCGGAGCGCTGGCCCTCGAGGTGGCCTTCGATGCGGTCAGCGGCTGTGAGCGCGAGATCTCGGCGCGCCTCGAGCGCGGCAGCGAATCCAGCAACGCGGAGCTCGCGGCCCTGTGCGCCCTGTTCAGCCTGTGGTTGCGCGCCGGGGGCCGCTTCGACACGGCCCTCGAGCACCTATCGGCCAACGCGGCGCCGCGGGGCTCCCTGGCGCAAGGCCTCGAGCAGGCCCTGCGCCGCTACCAGAGCGTGCGCAGCGCCCGGGAGCAGCCGCGCGGCCTCGCTGCGACCGCCGCCGCGGCGCCGGGCTCCGATCGTTGCTTCGGTCCCTGTCCCCTGTGCCACGCGCCGCTGCCGGCCGCGGCCAGCTGCCCGGGCTGTCCCGAGTGCGGTTGGTCGCCCTGCTGATCCGTCCCAGCGCTCCAGGCCTCGACGCCTGCCTGCCAGCGGGCGCGCCTGACCTGCTCCGCCGCCCCAGGCGGCCCGGGCCCCCTCGGGCATGGGGCCCCGCCGGCGCGCGTGCCCGGGCATCCTCCGCAGGCGGGCCCGATCCGCTCTGCGCGGAATAGCGCTTGACGGCCGAGGCCTCCCGCAATTTTAGGACGTTCATGCCGGAAGCCAAAAAGCTGCTCGAAAACAACCTCCTCTGGTCGCAGCGCATGCGCGAGCGCGATGCGCAGTTCTTCGAGCGCCTGACCGGACAGCAGCGACCCAAGTTTCTGTGGATCGGCTGTTCGGACAGCCGCGTGCCGGCCAACGAAATCGTCGGTCTGGCGCCCGGCGAGATCTTCGTGCATCGCAACATCGCCAACCTGGTGGTGCATTCGGATCTCAATTGCCTCTCGGCGATCAACTTCGCCATCGAGAGCCTGGGCGTGAACCACGTGATCGTGTGCGGCCACTACGGCTGCGGCGGCGTCGAGGCCGTGCGCACCCAGAAGCGCCTGGGGCTGGTCGACAACTGGCTGCGCCACATCCAGGACGTCACGATCCAGCACCGCACGCGCCTGGCGATGTTCAGCGATCCGGACACCCAATGGGAGCGCCTGGTCGAATTCAATCTGATCGAGCAGGTCGCCAACGTGGCGCGCTCTTCGGTGGTGCAGGAAGCCTGGGCCGCGGGCAAGCGCCTGGCCGTGCACGGCTGGGTCTACAGCCTCTCCGACGGCATCCTTCACGACCTGGGCATGACCATCCGCAAGCCCGAGGACCTGTGGCCCAACTACGAGCTGGCCGTGGGCCTGGCTTCCCGCCCACCGGGCCTGCCGATCGACTTCCGCGGCCCGACCGCCATCGGCAAGCTAGACCACGAGCCGACGGGCTGATCGACGGCGCGCAACGGGGCGCGCAGGCGCTCGCTTCTCCTCTGGAGCCAGGGACCCGCCTGCCGGTGGGCCCTGCGACCGACGCGGGCGATCCTGCGCCGAAGACCGCCCTTAGGGCTTCTTGAACTTGTCGAAGAAGTTGGGGGCTTGGGGGGCGCCGGTGGCGCCGCGGGGGGGGCCGGGGCGGGCGCCGGGGGCCGGGCTGCCGGCGGGGCCGGCCGGGCTGCCCGGCAGGGCCGGGCGCGGGCTGGCGCCGGCGGTCGGGCGCGGCGAGCCGTGGGGCAGGCCGCCGCTGGCCGGGTCGTCGGATTGCTCGGCGCCGGGCGCGTTGACCTTGATGCCCGCGGCACGGCACTGCTTGACGAAGTCGTCCTTCACGACGCACTTGATGTAGGCCTCGTTGGCGTCGACCTTGCCGGCCTGGACCAGCTCGATCAGGGCGTCGTTGAGGAGCTTGCTGCCCAGCTTGCCGCCCATCTGCATCAGCGAGGGGATCTGGTGGGTCTTGCCTTCGCGGATGTTGGCCGAGACCGCGCTGTTGACCATCAAGAGCTCGAGCGCGGCCACCCGGCCGCCGCCGATCTTCTTGCACAGGGTCTGCGCCACGACGCCCTTCAGCGAGGACGAAAGCATCGTGCGGATCTGGGCCTGACGCTCGCTGGGGAATTGGTCGATGATGCGGTCGACGGTGGTGGCCGCCGTCGAGGTGTGCAGCGTGCCGAACACGAGGTGGCCGGTTTCGGCGGTCTCGATCGCGATCTCGATAGTCTCGAGGTCGCGCATCTCGCCCACCAGCACGATGTCCGGGTCCTCGCGCAGGGCCGCCCGCAGGGCGCGCTTGAACGAGTCCGTGTGCCGGCGCACCTCGCGCTGGTTCACCAGGCACTGCTTGGGCGGGTGCACGAACTCGATCGGGTCCTCGATCGTGATGATGTGGTCGCTGCGGTGGGTGTTGATGTAGTCGATCATCGCCGCCAGCGTGGTCGACTTGCCCGAGCCGGTCGGCCCGGTGACCAGCACCAGGCCCTTGGACAGGTGGCACAGGTCCAGCACCGACTTGGGCAGTCCGAGCTGCTCGGCGCTGAGGATCTGCGAAGGGATCACGCGGAACACGGCGCCCGGACCGCGATGGTCGCAGAACAGGTTGGCGCGGAAGCGGCCGGCCTCGGGCAGCTCGTAGGCGAAGTCCGTGTCGTGGGTGGCCTCGAATTCGGCGCGATTGGCCTCCGGCGTGATCTCGCCCAGGATCACCGTCATCTGCTTGGGGTTGATCGCGGGGCAGCCCTCGATCGGCACGATGTCGCAGTGCAGGCGCAGCATCGGCGCCATGTTGGAGGTCAGGTGCAGGTCGGAGGCGCCGCACTGCACCATGCGCTTGAACAGCGTGTCGATCCAGGCCATCGGAGCTCGAGGTGGGGGGAGAACGTCGTCTCTCCATCGGCCCCGCGGGCGGAGTGGCTAAAACCTGCTCGCCCGCTTTTGCGCGCAGCCCGGCGCGCCAGCCCGGGCGGGGACAGCGCGCGGCCCCGGACGGGCCGATGGCATCGACCCCCCGGGCGCTCCCCGGGGTCTGGGAAGACTCTTCCAGGTGGGGGCCGAGCGGACCGCAGCGCCCCACCACGCGCCCGGCCGATGGACGCCGGGCAGGGCCTTGGGCCCCCCGCTGGCGGCTACAGGCTCGCCTTCCGCCGGACGAGTTCTCCGCCGGACGAGGGCCCGCTGGAAGCCGCGGCCCCGGCTGGATCCTGCGCCGTCCGAGCGCCGCGCGCGCAGATCGGAGCGCGCTTCAGCGCACGCCGTTGGGCGGCAAGCCGCCGGCCTTGTAGGCCTCGATGCGCTTGATCGAATTCTCCGGGAACACCGTGGTCTCGTTGCGCTCGAAATAGAGCGTCGTGCCGTCCGGTCGGCGCAGCGACATGCCCGGGCCGTCGAGATCGAATTCCAGGGCGTACTCGCGCACCGTGCCCGGCGGCTCGAACTGGAGCCCCTGGTTCATATTGGTGTGGCTGATCATGCTCGACGTCTGCAGGCGCAGCTCGTCCGAGATGCGCCAATGGTGCAGGCCGGCCTGGAATTCGAGCTTTTGATCGAACAGGGTCGCGTCGAGCCGGTCGACGTGGCTGAAGAAGGCCAGCACGCGCTGCTCGACCAGCAGCGAAGCCACCACGGCCGAGCGCGCGGAGCTGCGCACCGCAGGCTCGTAGCGGGTCAGGGTCCACAGGCCGCGCAGGCGCTCCGAGAGCTGCTCCTGCTGGATCGCGATCGCGCCGCGCGGGGATTCGGGGCTCGGCTCCTGGCGAGCCGCGCGCGGGCTCCCAGGCAACCAAAGGGCCGCGGCGAGGCCGAGCAGGGCCAAGGCAGGACGAGCGGAGGGCAGCTGGTGCATGGCGGGCGGGGCGCGGGAGACGGGCCAGGGCTGGGCGCGGCGCCCCGGACCCCTAGGATAGGTGGCCGCCCGGCGCTTGCCGGTCACGGCCCCTGGACCCCGCCCATATCGGCGCCCCATGCCCGCCCGCCCTTCGATGCTCCCCTCCGATTTCGGCCGGCCGCTGCGCCTGGCGCTCGCCCTGTTCTTCGCCCTGGGCCTCGTGCAAAGCGCCTGGGCCCAGTTCGGGGCCGGGAGCGACCCGGCCCGCGCGCGCCTCTACCATCGCATCGAAGGCACGGCCCTGCGCCTGGCGGTCGAGATCACCATCGAGCCCGGCTGGCACCTCTACCACACCCAGCTCGGGCCGGCGGACGCGGTGGGCAAGCCGCTGTCGATCCAGTTCGAAGCCCCCGGGGCTACCATCGGCGCGCCGCGGCTGCCGAGCCCCAAGCGCTACGAGCAGCCGGGCCTGGGCAAGGGCGGCGCGGACACCTGGATCTGGGGCTTCGAAGAGCGCCTGGTGATCCACGCGCTCGGGCAGCTCGATCCCGCAGCCGGCGAGATCGATCCGGAGGACATCCGCGTCCTGCTGAACGGGCTGACCTGCGAGGAATCGGGGTCCTGCGTGCCCTTCGAAAGCGACCAGGGCAGCCGCGGCCCGGGCGCTGACGCGCTGTTCGCCGCTTTCCCCGCGGATCTGAGCGCGGATCCCGCGGACGCGCCGCCCCAGGCGGATGGGCCGCTCGAAGGTCTGGAGGACCTCGGGAGCTATGCGACCCCCAGCTCCGGCACCGCCACGGACCTGCACACGCCGGCCCACGACGACGCGTACTACGCCGCGGTCACCTGGGAGCATCTCGAGAGCCGCGAAGCGCCGGAAACCAAGGGCCTGTTGGGTTTCCTGCTGCTGGCCTTCGTGGCCGGGCTGATCCTCAACGTGATGCCCTGCGTGCTGCCGGTGATCTCGATCAAGGTGCTGTCCTTCGTGCAGCAGGCGGGCGAGGACAAGCGCCGCGTGCTGCACCTCGGTTTGGCCTTCGCCGCCGGCATCCTGGTGGTCTTCTGGGGCTTGGCGGGGGCCGCCATCGGCGCCGGGCTCAGCTGGGGCGAGCAGTTCCAGAGCGCCAGCTTCCTGATCGTGATGATCGGCCTGGTGTTCGCCTTCGCCCTGTCGATGTTCGGGGTCTACGAGATCGGCGTTCCGAGCCAGGTCGGGGCCCTGGCGGGCCAGCGCCGCGAGGGGCTGGTCGACGCCTTCTTCAAGGGCGTGCTGGCCACCGTGCTGGCCACGCCCTGCTCCGGCCCCTTCCTGGGCTCGACCCTGACCTGGACCCTCAAGCAGCCCGCGGTCACGGTGCTGGCGATCTTCACCAGCCTGGGGCTCGGCATGGCCCTGCCCTACGTGCTGCTGACCGCCAACCCCAAGCTGCTCAAGAAACTGCCGCGCCCCGGCGCTTGGATGGACGGCTTCAAGCAGGCCATGGGCTTCGTGCTGCTGGCCACGGTCGTCTATCTGATGATCAGCCTGCCCCAGGACCTGCTGCTCTACACCGTGGCGTTCCTGCTGTTCGTGGGCCTGGGCTGCTGGTGGTACGGCCGCAACGCCACCTTCGACAAGAGCCCCGCCCAGCGCCTGGCGCACCTCGGCGTCGGCCTGGCCCTGGCGGCCGGCGGCGCGCGGCTCAGCTTCGTCGACTTCCGGGGCCTGTATCAGGGCGAGGGCCAGAGCGACTGGGTGCGCTTCGAGCCGGATACCTTGCAAGCGGCGCTGGACTCGGGCCGTTCGGTGTTCATCGACTTCACCGCCGCCTGGTGCCCGAACTGCAAGTTCAACAAGCTCTCGGTCTACGATTCCGAAGCCGTGCTGCAGGCCATGGCCGCCAAGGGCGTGGTGCGCATGGAAGCCGACATGACCCGCAAGAGCGCCTACACGGACATGCTCGAACGCTTGATGGACCAGCTCGGCGCCCAATCGATCCCCTTCATGGCGATCGTGCCCGCCGATCGCCCCAACGAAGCCCTGGTGGCCCGCGACATCGTCACCCGGCCGCAAATCCTGGAAATGGTCGCCAGCCTGCCGGCGGCGCCCTGAGCGGCGCGGCGCCCGCGGAGCCGCGGACGCTGTCACCTTGGGCGGAGCCTCGCCGGCCCAGGGGGCGTTGCGTAAAGGTTGCGCAAGGCCTAGCCCGGCGTGGGGGGCCATCGGGGGGGCCGCGTCGAGCGCTGGCGGGCCAGGCTCGGGGCGCCGCCAAAATGGACCCGGGACCGGGCGCGCTCTGCGGCCTAGGAATCGGGCGGCGGTATCTGTCGATGTCCTCCCGCCCGTAGCCTCTAGCTCGCCGCTCCCACCCCCCCATGACGCCCTCCGCACTGCCCGCTGGCCCCGCGGCCCGTCCGCGCCACCCTGATCCGCTCCCCACCGCCGCCGCTGGCTGGGCCCGCGGCGCGATCGTCCGCAGGGCACTCCTGGCCGGCCTGGCCTTGCTCGGCTCGGCCTTGCCGGCGCGGGCCCAGCAGGAGGCCCCGGAGTGGACCGAATGGTGGAGCGCCCACCGCCAGGACTATCTGGTGCCGCACCGGCTGGTGCCCTCGAAGGAGGAGCAGGAAGCCGAGGCCGAGGGCACGGTGACGCTCAAGAAGATCCCCAAGGTCGAGGAGATCAACGAATTCGCCCTGACGCAGATCGACGACCCCTGGCCGGCGGTGCGCCTGGCGGCCGCCTTCCTGCTGGCGCGCACCTCGGGCGAGAAGGCCCTGCCCGTGCTGCTGGCGCGCCTCGAGAAAGACGATGGCTCCCAGCAGCATCCGCTGCTCCTGGCCATCGGCATGACCACCGCCCCCGAGGCCGTGGATCTGCTGGTGGACGTGATCGAGGACGGCATGCTGGGCCGCCAGCGCCTGGCCCTGCGCAGCGATGCCTTCGCCACCCTGGGTCTGGGCCTGGCGCGCGAGCACGGCCAGCGCGAAGCCGTGGACGCGGCCATCGAAAAGCTGCTCAAGCGCCGCAAGCTCGGCGACGAGGTGCAGCACGCCCTGTTGACTCTGGCGGCGCTTTCGCCCAGCCCGGCCCTCGAGGAATACTGCCGCGAGCAGGTCCGCAACCGCCAGGCGCAGATCTTCGTGCGCCGGCGCGCCGCGGCCAGCCTGGCCTCCTATCCGGGCGAGAAGAGCGCCAAGGTGCTGCTCGACACCTTCAAGGACGCCAGCGACGTGGACCTGGTGCGCTCGGTCGCCCTGGCCCTGGGCGCGATGCCCGGCGACGGTCACGCCAAGGCGCTGGTCAAGCTCTACGAGCGCGAGGGCGAGCAGCACATCAAGGCGCACCTCTTGACCAGCCTCGGCCGCAACGCCGGGGTCGGCACCCTGGACGCCTTGATCCAGGCCTTCGAGGGCGGCAACACGGCCCTGCGGGACTTCGCCCTGATCGGCCTGGCGCTCTACACCCGGGAGCACGAGGCGCCGCGCGCCGATCAGGTCCTGCTGGCGGCCCTGGCGGACAGGAGCAGCGACACGCGCAAGGAAGTGGTCGTGCTGGCCTGCGGGCTGGCGCGCCTGCCGGAGGCGGTCACGCCCCTGGCGGAGCTGGTCGCGAACGGCGCGACCCAGCCGGTGCGCGCCAACGCGGCCCTGGCCCTGGGCTTGATCGGCGACGAGGCGGCCCGCGAGCAGCTGCTGGCGGCCGGCGGCAACCAAAAGGGCAGCCAGACCCTGCCCGAGATCGTCGGCGGTCTGGGCCTGATCGGCGATGCGCGCGATGGCGAGACCCTGGTGGGCTGGGTGCGCGGGCTCAAGGCCAACGAGCGCCGCGCCGCGGCGATCCAGTTCCTGGCGCTGCACGGCAGCCTCGAGGTCATCGACGGGCTGGTGCAGTTCGCCGGCGACCAGAGCGAGGACGGACCCACGCGGGCGGCAGCCCTGCAAGCGCTCGGCCTGCTCTACGAGGACGGCCCGCGTCCGATCTCCGGCCGCCCGCTGCGCTTCGAGCGCAACCCGACCTTCCCGGAATGGCTGGCCAGCCTGTGGGCGATGAGCTACTGACAGGCTGAGTTAGAAACGACTCGGGCTGCGCCCGAGCCGCAAGACCAGCCCGTCAGCATGCCTTTGGGCCGCCATCCGGCGGCCACAGAGGCTGGGATCGTCGCTGCGCGCCGATTTTTTCCCAGCCTCTGACAGGCTGAGAAAGAATCGACTCGGGCTGCGCCCGAGCCGCAAGACCAGCCCGTCAGCATGCCTTTGGGCCGCCATCCGGCGGCCACAGAGGCTGGGATCGTCGCTGCGCGCCGATTTTTTCCCAGCCTCTGAGACCCGCAGCTGCGGGGACACGCCCGGCTTGCTGGCAGGGCCCGAGCCACGCTGCCCCAGGCGCGCCGGCCGGGCCGCCGCGCGCCCGCTCCGGCCCTCAATCGAGGCCGAGCCAGCGGCCGCCCTGGTAGACGACGAAGCTCGAGACCCAGGCCAGGCCGGTCATGTACACGAACAGGAAGGCCGGCCAGCGCCAGCTGCGCGATTCCTGTCGCACCACCGCCAGGGTGCTGAGGCACTGGCAGGCCAGGGCGAAGAAGACCATCAGCGACAGGCACAGCGCCGGGGTGAAGCGCTTGCCGCCGTCCGGGCGGCGTTCCTCCGCCAGGCGCTCCCGCAGGCGCGGGGAGTCCTCGCCGTCGTCGTCCTCGAGGCCGTAGACCACCGCCATCGTGGACACGAAGACCTCGCGGGCCGCGAAGGCGCCGATCAGGCCGATGCCGATCTTCCAGTCGAAGCCCAGCGGGGCGATCAGCGGTTCGATGGCGTGGCCGAGTCGACCGGCGTAGCTGTC
Source organism: Planctomycetota bacterium (assembly GCA_044359835.1). Classification (GTDB taxonomy): domain Bacteria; phylum Planctomycetota; class UBA1135; order UBA1135; genus JBIKLM01. The sequence continues at coordinate 6,172 of JBIKLM010000019.1, read as the reverse complement.
GGCCAGGGGCGTGGCCGCCGCCGGCACGGCCGCGGCGGGGGCCTGGCCCCCGGCGGCCGGTGAGTCCTCCCCGCCGACGGGCCGCGGGAAGCTCAGCAGGGCCCACAGGCCGATCGAGCACAGCAGGATCACCGAACCCGCGCTGCGCACGAAGGCCAGGCTTCGCGAGCCCATCTGGCGCAGCACGCTGCGCAGGCTCGGGGCCCGGTAGGGGGGCAGCTCGAGCAGCAGCGGCACCCGCGGCCCCGCCAGCAGGGTGCGGCCCAGCACGAAGGCCACGGCCAGGGCCATGGCGGTCGAGAACAGGTACATGGCCACCATCAGGGACCCCTGGGCCAGGCGGTTCCCGGAGCCGATCGGATACAGCGCGGCGATCAGCAGCGTGTAGACCGGCAGGCGCGCCGAGCAGGTCATCAGCGGCACCACCAGCATGGTCAGCAGGCGATCGCGCTGGCGCTCCATGGTGCGCGTGGCCAGCACCGCCGGGATGGCGCAGGCGTAGGCCGAGAGCATCGGCACGAAGGCGCGGCCGCTGAGCCCCACGGCGCGCATCACGCGGTCCATCAGGAAGGCCACACGCGCCATGTAGCCGGTGTCCTCGAGCAGCCCGAGGAACAGGAACAGCAGCAGGATCTGGGGCAGGAACACCAGCACCGCGCCGACCCCGGCCACGACCCCGTCCACCAGGAAGCTCTCGAACAGGCCGTCCGGCAGGGCGGCGGCCAGGCGCTCCCCGCTCCAGCCCACGGCCGTCTCGATGATCCCGATCAGCGGGTCGGCCCAGGCGAACAGGGACTGGAACAGCAGCGCCATCCCGATCAGGAACAGCGGGAAACCGATCCAGGGCTCGAGCAGCACCCGATCGACCGCGTCGCTGGCGCGGCCCGGCCGCGCGGGGCCCTGCTGCAAATAGCGCGGCAGGCGCGCTTCGATCCAGGCATAACGGCCGCGGATGGCCCACTCGTCGAGGTCGAGCCCGCGGCGGCGCAGGTCGGCTTGCAGCTCCGCCGTGGCGCTGCGCAGGCCGGCGGGCAGGTCGCCCAGCTCGTCGTCCGCGTCGATCGACAGCAGCGCCCACAGAGCCAGCGCGCGCTGACGCCGCGGGTTGCCCTGGGTCCAGGCGCTGGGCAGCCGTTCGCCGAGGCGATCGAGGTCGGAGAGCAGCGCGGGCTCCTGCGGGGCCCAGCGCCAGCCGGGGCGGGCCGCGTCCGGCGCGGCCAGGGTGCGCTCGATCGCGGCCACCAGGGCCGGCAGCCCCTGGCCGGTCCGCGCCGAGATGGCCACCACGGGCACCCCGAGATCCTGGGACAAACGCGCCGCGTCGAGGCGCGTGCCGGCCTTCTCCAGGCTGTCGAGCATGTTGACCGCCAGCACCACCGGCAGGTCCAGCTCGATCACCTGCAGGGCCAGGTAGAGGTTGCGCTCGAGCTGGGTGCCGTCCAGCACCAGCACCACCAGGTCCGGAGGCGGACCCTGCTCGAGCCCGCACAGCTCGCGGATCGCGATCCACTCGTCGCGGCTGCGCGCCGACAGGGAATAGGTGCCCGGAACATCGACCAGCCGCACCGGCAGCCCGCTTTCCGGCAGGCGCAAGAGCCCCTCGTTGCGCTCGACCGTGACCCCCGGGTAGTTGCCGACCTTGGCGCGCAGGCCGGTCAGGCGATTGAACAGCAGCGACTTGCCGGTGTTCGGGTTGCCCGCCAGGGCCACACGGTGCTCTCCGCGCTGGGCCGGGGGCGCGCGCAGGCCGGCGCAGGCCGGGCCTTCGGGCAGGATCGGCAGCTCGTGCTTGACCGCGCTCATGGCAGCGCCGGGGCGGCCACGCCGCTCCTCGGCTTCAGCGGACCATCACCAGGTGCTCGGCTTCGCTCAGGCGCAGGCCCAGGCGGCTCGAGCGGGCCTCGACCTCGATCAGGCCGCCGAGTCCGCTGGTGCGCACCACGCGCACGGCGGTGCCGGGCAGGAAGCCGAGCTCCATCAGGCGGCGCCGCAGGGAGCGCGGCCCCTCGATGCGCTTGAGCGACAGGAGCTCGCCAGCGCGCAGCTGGCTCAGACGGGGTTCGGACATGGGGAGGTGGGCCGGGGCGGAGCCTGGTGCGGGTCGGCCCGGGAGGCTGCGGCACTTGAGACCGATTCTCAACAGAATAGCCCGAGCCGGCGCGCTCTGCCAGGGTGAACGGCTGGAATGCGGGCCGCCGCGCTTGCCCCGCGAACCGATGGACCGGGAGAATCGCCGCATGAGCCTCGCCAAAGCCGCCGCCGGACGCCTGGCGGCCAGTCTGGTCCAGGACGGGATGGCCCTGGGCCTGGGCACCGGATCGACCGTGGCCTTCTTCCTGGAGGCCCTGGCCGAGCGGATGCGCGGCGAGGGCCTGCGACTGCGCGGGGTGCCGACCTCCCTGGACACGGAGCGCCGCTGCCGGGAGCTGGGCCTGCCCCTGGCGGGGCTCGAGGAGCTCGAGCACCTGGACCTGACCATCGACGGCGCCGATGAGATCGACCCCCAGTTCCGCCTGATCAAGGGCGGCGGCGGCGCCCTGTTGCGCGAGAAGGTCGTGGCCCAGCAGAGCCGCGAAGTGGTGATCGTGGTCGATCCCAAGAAGCGCGTGGCGCGCCTGGGCACGACCTTCGCCCTGCCGGTCGAGGTGGTGCCCTTCGCCCTGGCGCCGGTCCTGCGCGCCGTGCGCGCCTTGGGCGCCAACCCGGTCCAGCGCGGCGCCCACGCGCTGCCGCCCTACCGCACCGACAACGGCAACGCGGTCCTCGACCTTTCTTTCCCCGACGGCATCGCCGATCCAGAGGCCCTGGAGCAGCGCCTCAAGTCCATCGCCGGGGTGGTCGAGGTGGGCCTGTTCATCGGGCTGGCCCACGGCGTGATCGTGGGCTTCGAAGACGGCCGGGCCGAATACGAGCCGCGCCGCGGACCGGTCTGAAGGGAAACGGGCTTCGGGAAACCCTGTGGCCAGCAGGGTTCAGCGAGGTGCCAGGCAGCCCGCCCTCACAACCCGAAAGACTCCGTGGAGCCCCTGCAGGTCCGAAGCCGTAAGCCGCAGCGTTGCACGGCGCGCATCGGCAGGGTGGCGCGACCGATTCGTTCTCAACCCGCTTTTCTGCCGCGGATCCGATCCTCCTGCTCCCACCCTGGCCGCCGCAGGCGGCCCGAAAAATGAACCGGGCCCCCGCGCACGTCAGTGCGCGGGGGCCCTGTGGTCAGAGCCGCTTCAGGTCAGAGCGACTCGACGAAGGCCAGGATGGCCTCGATGTCGGCCTGGGCGTTCGTGGACTGCAGGGTCAGCTGCACCTTGGAGCTGTTCGGCACCAGGTCGCTGTGTCCACGGATGTCGTGGAACTCGTTGTAGAACTTGAACACCGTCGGGTAGAGGTTCGAGCCGTAGACCGGGTCGAACATCTGCGACTGCGGGTCCAGCAGGTGCCGCAGGGCGATCGTGGCGTGGTCGTGCATGTACGGACCGGTCGCCCAGGCGCCCAGCTTGGTGGGGATCGAGAAGTTGCGGGCCGTGCGGCCGAACACCTTCTTGGGACCGTTCGGATCGAAGAACGGATCCACCGGGCAGGGGTAGCTGTTGGGGTCGTCGCGGGTGAAGTCGATGTCCTTGTCGACGTTCATCGGGACATAGCTCTCGAGGTCCGAGTAGCCGTCCACGTTGCGGTCGATCTCGGGGAAGCCGTCGCCGTCGACGTCTTCGTTCACCGCCGAGTTCACGTTGCGCAGGTTCGTCGAGACGATGTTCTCCTGCAGGCTGATGCAGAGGTCGTCCCAGATGAAGCCGAACTCGAGGTTCTCGGCGAAGAACGGATCGACCACGTCCGCGGTGTAGAGGCGCGGCTGGCCGAAGACCGGGTCGGCCTCCGGGTGGCAGACGAAGCAGCCCGCGTGGCGACCGGTCGGGTTGAGGCCGGTGTCGTTGGACCCGAAGAACAGGTCGCGACCCAGCTTGGCCTGGGCGGTCAGCTGGCCGGTGCTCGGATCCAGGAACGGGTTCAGCGGGAAGGGCGTGACCTTGTGGAAGTCGATCAGGCCCTGCTGCTCGGTGTCGGTGAAGCTGCCGTTGCCGCCGTTCTCACCGCCGAACATCGGGCCGGTTTCGGCCATGTTCACGCGGGCGCCCTTCCAGAGCAGCAGACCGGTGCCCAGCGGGCCGCCGTAGGTCGGCATGGTGCTCTTGGGGCCGTCGTCGCGCTGCCAGGCGATGCCGTCCTCGCCGCCCTCGTAGTGGCACGAGACGCAGGAGTTGTTGAAGCCACCGGTGGTCTGCGGACGGGAGCCATCCTCGAAGATCTCCTGGCCGATCTTCTCGCTCGGGGTGAACAGGTCCGTGCCCAGCAGGGTCGGGATCTGGTTGCGCTCCTTGGTGATGATGCCGGTGGGCCAGTCGATGCGCAGCACCGACAGGGAGCGGCTCGACTCGTTGATCACGAAGATGCGCGCGTCGTCGTTGACCGTGCTCGGGTCGTCGACGACCGTCCAGCCCAGGGGGGTGTCGCCCAGGCCGGTGCTGAGGTCGAACGCCGCACGCTCTTGGAACGCGTAGCGCGGCGGATAGACGTTCAGCATCTTCATGCCCTGCGGGCCGTAGCTGTAGACGAAGATGTCCTCGGAGGCGCGGTTCAGCATCACGACGCGGTTGCCCGCGGCGTTGAACTTGACCTTCGAGGGCAGCGCGCCGCGGCGACCCATGTCACCGTTGAGGTAGCCGGTCACGCCCGGGGCGATGCGCAGGCCGTTGGACAGCGCGACGTCGCCGGTCGGGATGTCGTACAGGGCCGCTTGGGTAGAGACGTGCTGGCCGACCAGGTTCGGGTTGTTCGGGACCGGGAACCCGTAGTTGAAGGTCCCGTTGCCGACCGAGTTCATCACGTAGAAGAAGTCGAGCGTGGCCAGCAGCGTGCCCTGGGGCAGCGGCAGGTTGATCTCGCTTCCCAGCCAGAAGAAGCCCAGCATGCTGGGGGTGCCGCCGCTCAGCAGCACGTTGACGTTGCCGCCCAGGATCGGCGAGCCGATGCCGCCCAGGGTGGTGACGCCGCTGCCGAACTTCCGGCCCTGCGGGCCGTAGGCCACGTACTCGGCCGGCTTGTCGTTGTCCGCCAGCTCGTGTTCCAGGCGGAACGAGCTGTCGTTCGGCTGGCCGAAGCTGTTGTTGATCAGGTCGATCGCGGTCAGCGACGGATAGATCCGGTTGGCGAAGGCGCCCGGGAAGCCGGGGCCGAAGTTGTGGTTGACGTCGTGGTTGGCGTTGGCCAGCTGCTGGGGAACCAGCGCGATGCTGCCGTCGGCCTTGACGTCGATGTCACCCGAGAAGCGCGGCTGGCCCTGGCTCTTGACGACCTGGACCGGGACCGGGTTGTTGAGCGGGTGGAAGGGATAGACGTCCTGGTTGATCTTGTGGGCCAGGTTGACCGCCGTGGGCAGGCCGTTCTGGTCCAGCGTGACGTTCAGGATCGTGATCCAGGGCGACTTGAGGTGCGTGACGTACAGCTTGGTGCTGTCGTTGGAGATCGCCAGGCCGCGGGGGGTCTGGAAGTCCGGCAGACCGTCGTGGTCCTGGTCCAGGTCGCTGATCGTCTTCCCGTTCGGGATGTGGTTCAGGTTCCAGTCGTAGTGGAAGCGGGTCAGCTCCTGGTAGGTGACGGCGTCGTAGAGGCGCACGTCGCCGGTGCGCTGCACCGTCAGGGCGAAGAACTTCCCGTTGGGGGACAGGGCGATGCCGTAGGGCTCGGTGCCCACGTCCGTGAGCGTCTGCACGACCTGGCGGGTGGCCACATCGATCACGCTGATCGAGCCGCGCACTTCGCTGCCCGAGAAGCCCGGGGTCGGCACCACGAAGTTGGTCGTGATCGGGACGTTGCCGCGCTGGTTGGCCACCAGCACGCGGGTGCCGTTGGCGTTGAAGGCCAGGCTGCGCGGGAACACGCCGACGGAAATCTCCGCCAGCACCGTCCCGGTCTGGACGTTGATCACGGACACCGAGTTGTTATCGCGGTTGATGGTCCAGACCTCGTTGGGGTTCGAGGGGTTGACCTGCACCGCTTTCTGCTGGACCGACTGGGCGACGGCGGGGAAGGCCGTCAGGCCCAGCAATCCGAGGGAAGCGAAGATCCTTCCGGGTCGCATGGTGATGGAGTCGTGGGTTTGCCGGGCCGTGGGGCCCTG
>JBIKLM010000018.1:0-21913 GCA_044359835.1 Planctomycetota bacterium | reverse complement strand
CGGCGGTTTTCCTGCTGATCTTCCTGGGCTATCCGGTGGCCTTCTCCCTGGGCGGCGTCGCGCTGCTGTTCGGGGCCCTGGCCGTGGAACTGGGCGCCTTCTCGTGGGCTTACCTGGGCCTGTTCCCGGAGCGCCTGTTCGGGATCATGCAGAACCAGGTGCTGCTGTCGGTGCCCTTTTTCGTGTTGATGGGCACCGTGCTCGAGCGCTCGCGCCTGGCGGAGGACCTGTTGCGCACGATCGGGCTGTTGTTCGGTCCGCTGCGCGGCGGGCTGGCTCTGGCCGTCGTGTTCGTGGGCACGCTCCTGGCGGCGGCGACGGGCGTGGTCGGGGCCTCGGTGGTGGCCATGGGCATGATCTCGCTGCCGGTGATGCAGCGCTACGGCTACGCGCCGGGGCTGTCCTGCGGCACGATCGCGGCCTCGGGGACCTTGGGGCAGATCATCCCGCCCAGCGTCGTCCTGGTGGTGCTGGGCGACCAGTTGGGGGTCTCGGTGGGCGATCTGTTCGTGGGCGCGCTGGTGCCCGGGCTGCTGCTGGCCGGCCTCTACGCCGTGTACGTGCTGGGGATCGCTTGGGCCCGGCCGGAGCTGGCCCCGGCCATGCCGGCCAGCGAGCGCGCGGAGGTCTCGGGCCGGCTGCTGGGTCAGTGCGCGCGCGTGCTGGTGCCGCCGCTGGTGCTGATCGGGGTGGTGCTGGGCAGCATCTTCGCCGGCATCGCCACGCCCACGGAGGCCGGCGCCCTGGGCAGCCTGGGGGCCCTGGGGCTGACCGCCGCCCACGGACGCCTGCGCTGGTCGATGCTCTCGGATTCCTTGGCCGAGACCGTGCGCTTGACCTCGATGGTCGTGTTCCTGCTGGTCGGCTCGACGCTGTTCACGCTGGTCTTCCGCGGCCTCGACGGCGACCTGTGGATCGAGGAGCACCTGACCAACCTGCCGGGCGGTCGCCTGGGCTTCCTGCTGCTGACCAACCTGGCCGTGTTCGTGCTGGGCTGCTTCATCGATTTCTTCGAGATCGCCTTCATCCTGCTGCCCCTGTTCGTGCCGGCCGCCCGCGCCCTGGGCTTCGACGACTCCGAAATGGTCTGGTACGGCGTGGTCCTGGCCATGAACCTGCAGACCTCCTTCCTGACGCCGCCCTTCGGCTTCTCGCTGTTCTATCTGCGCGGCGTGGCCCCCGCGGGGATCCCGACCAGCACCATCTATCGCGGCGTGGTGCCCTTCATCGCGCTGCAGCTGCTGGCGCTCGCCCTGGTGATGATCTTCCCGGGCCTGGTCCGGGGACTGTGAGGCGCCGGAGGCGGGCCGCGCCTCCGAAGGCCCGCGGGCGGCCGGGCCAAGCGCTGGGGCCGGCGGCCCTTGCGGGGCGCGGTCCGATGGGCCCCGAAACGGGTCGCCGGAGGGCCAGAGCGGCGGCCAGCCGGGTTGGATCGGGGCGCGCACCTGCGCGAGCCCCGGCCCGGGGCTTGGAGCGCCGGCCCGGGCCGCCCCGCGCGCCCGTCGGCGGGTGCCGCGCGGCCCGGAGCGCGTTGGCCGGGCCCCGGACCTCAACGGGCCCCGGGCGCCAACGCCAGGGTTCGATCGCCGGCCCCGGGTCGCTCGCCGAGCTCGGAGGCCCCGCCCGGACCGCTAGACTGCCGGCTTCCTACCCGATCAGGCTCCTCCCCACCGCCATGCGCCTCCAAACCGCCCTTTCGGCCCTGCTCCTGCCCCTCGCCCTGGTCGCCTGCCGCTCCGCCGCGACGCTGCCCGCGGGCGAGACGATCGGCGCCGAGCTGACCCCCGCCAAGACGATCCCCCTGCACGTCGTGCAACAGGACCTGGCCGCCTACGAGGGCCAGACGCTGCTGGTCGAAGGCCAGGCCACCGCGGTGTGCCAGAAGATGGGCTGCTGGATGAAGGTCGAAGAGGCGGGCCAGAGCGCCCGGGTGCGCTGGGACAGCGGCTGCGGCGGCCAGTACGCCTTCCCGCTCGACGTGGTCGGCAAGCGCGTCGTGCTGCAGGCCACCGTGCTGGAAGTGGAACCCACCGAAGCGCAGCTGGCCGCGGCCAAGGACAACCCGGATGGCTGCCCCAAGGAATACGCGCTCTCGGTCAGCTCGGTGCTGATCGTCGACGCCAAGCCTTGAGCGAACGAAAGACCGCGCGCGGTCCGGCTCGGGCCTAGCCCGAGCCCGGACATCTGTATCCGCGGCCGCGTGTTGGCCGTCGTGCGGCGGTGCAGAGGCTCAGGGCTTCCCCGCCTGGGGCTCCGAGGTTCCGTGCGGGGCTCGGTCTGCGCGCTTAGGCGCAAGGCCTGCGGGACCCCGCTCGGCTCGCCCCCCTTCCGCCCTGGCCAGCGTCCGCGCGGCCGGCGCAGGCCGCTCCCGGACCAACCCGCCGTGCGCCACCCGCACGGCCCCCCACTGACCGCCCCGCGATGACCGACCACCCGCCCCAGGAGCCGGCACAAGCCACGGGAGCGAGGATCGCTGCGGAGTTCCAGATCGATGGCCGCCTGCTGGCGTTCGAGCCCCTGGTCCGCGGCCACATCCACGAGACCTTCGTCAGCTCGTTCGAGCAGGGCGGCCAGCGCCGGCGGTACCTCCATCAGCGCCTCAATCCCCGGGTCTTCACCGACATCCCGGCGCTGATGCACAACGTGGCGGCGGTCACGGCGCACCTGTGCAAGAAGCCCGTGCGCGCCGGCGGCCTGGAGGCGCTCGAGCTGGTGCCCACGCGCCTCGAGCGCCACTTCTTGATGGCGCCCGACGGCCCCTGGCGCACCTATCGCTTCGTGGAGGGCACGCGCAGCGTCGACCGCTGCGGCGGGCCGGAGCAGGCCTTCGCCGCCGCGCGCGCCTTCGGCTGCTTCCTGTCGGACCTGGCCGACCTGCCGGCGGCCCAGCTGCGCGAGACGATCCCGGCGTTTTTCTCCGCCCCCCACCGGCTGCGCCAGTTCGACGACGCCCTGGCCAGCGATCCCCTGGGCCGCGCCGCGGCCTGTGCGCCCGAGCTGGCCTTCGTGGCCGCGCGCCGCGAGCTGACGCGCGTGTTCGAGGACCGCCTGGCGGCCGGCACCCTGCCGCGGCGCATCGTGCACGGCGACACCAAGCTCAACAACGTGCTGTTCGACGAGCGCGACGGGCGCGCGCGCTGCGTGGTCGACCTGGACACCTGCATGCCGGCCTGGACGCTGTACGACTTCGGCGACCTGGTGCGCTTCACCGCCGCGACCTGCCCGGAAGACCATCCCCTGCCCGCGGAAGCGACCGTCTCCCTCGAGCTCTACAAGGCCCTGCGCGACGGCTTCCTGAGCGGCGCCGAGCGCTGCCTGACGGCCATCGAGCGCCGCCTGATGCCCACCGCCGCCCGGCTGGTCACCTTCATGATCGGCCTGCGCTTCCTGACCGACCACCTCTCCGGCGACGTCTACTTCCGCATCCACCACCCAGGCCACAACCTGGAACGCGCCCGCATCCAATTCGCCCTGGTCGCCGACCTGGAACGCCGCGGCCGCGACCTCGAAAGCCACTGACTCGACGACCGGCGGCCGCTGCGGCGCGAGCGCGGCGGCTCCGAAAGTCCACACGTTCTAAGCAGCACGGCACAAAGCCTCCGAAAGCTCCTGCAACCTTGTCGGAGTCCGGTCCGGCGGCCCAGCACGACGCTCCGCAAGTCAGCCCGCGGCCCCGCCCGCCCCAGCATCGACCATGCCCCGACCCGATCCTGCGGAGTTGCGCGCTTTGGCGCGGCGTGATCCGGCCCTGGGCAGGGCCATGGGGAGGTTGGAGCCGTTTCCGGCGTTGCCGTTGGCGGCGCATCGGCGGCTCAGTCCTTATGAGTCGCTGGCGCGCTCGATCACCTTCCAGCAGCTTTCGGGCAAGGCGGCCGGCACGATCTGGGCTCGGGCCTGTGGGCTGGGCGCGGGGGGGCGTTTTCCGGAGCCCGAGGCGCTGCTGGGCCTCGCGGACGAGGCGCTGCGCGCGGCCGGCGTGTCGCGGCAGAAGATCCTGGCCCTGCGGGACCTGGCGCGCCACGAGCTCGAGGGGCGCTTGCCCTGGCGGCGCCTGGTGCGGCGCACGGACGAGGAGGTCATCGAGGCTTTGACCGCGGTGCGCGGCATCGGCCGCTGGAGCGCGCAGATGTTCCTGATGTTCCGCTGGGGGCGCCTGGACGTGCTGGCCGGCGGCGACCTGGGATTGCAGGAGGGGCTGAAGCGCCTGGATGGCCTCGAAGAGCGCCCGAGCCCAAAAGAGCTCGAGCAGCGCGGCGAGCGCTGGGCGCCCCTGCGCAGCGTGGCCAGCTGGACCCTCTGGCGCCTGGCGGAAGAGCGGCCCGGAGACGCTTGAAGCGCCTGCCGAGCGCCGGATCCGGACCGCGGGGCGGCGCCGGAGCCGGCGCGCGGCGGTGCGCCCGATCCTGCGCCCGATCCTGCGCCCGATCCTGAGCCGATCCTGATGCTGCCTCGGATCCTGCCTATGATTCGGCCCCGGATTCGGCCGCGGATGCGCCACCGATGCGCCACCGATGCGCCACCGATGCGGCCCCAGAAGTGGCCCCAGAAGCGGGCCTTCGATCAGCCGCTGGAGCGCCCGCTGGCGCTGCGCCGGGCGTTGGAATTCCAGACTTTGAGCGCCAGCCAGGCGCCCAGGGCCAGGGCCAGCACGGGCGCGATCCAGCGGGTCAGGCGATCGGCGCTCGCGGCGGCGATCTCGCCGGCTTGGTTTGCGCTCTCGGCCAAGATCTCGACCGCGCGCTCCGATTCGCTAAGCAGCAGCGCCAGTGTGCCCGCGCCCAAGGCAAAGCCCGGATTGCGGCGCAGATAGTCGCAGACGCCGCGGGCGTTCCGGCCCAGGGCGGCGAAGAGTTGATCGGCCTGCGCGGCGGGGAGGCCGGCGATCTCGCGCTGGTAGCGGGCCAGGATGGCCAGGTCCTCGCTGGCCAGGCTGCGCGCCAGGGGCACGCCCCGGGGCCCCACGGCCTCGACGAAACCCGCGCCGATGCCGGGGTGGCGCAATTCGACTTCGAGGGCCTCGGAGCCCAGGCGGGCGACGGCGCGCTGCAGCGCCGGCCCCTCGCGCAGCAGCGCGGACACCGCGCCGGGGCGCGTCGCGGCGGGCAGCTTCTCGAGGGCCTCGATCAGCGGAGCCCGCAGGGCGCTGGACTCGAGCACCTCGATCCAAGCGGGGCCCAGCTCATCCGCCAGGCTCACCGCCCGCTGCGCCAGAGCCGTGCCGCCTTCCGCCACCAGCCGGGGAGCCAGGCGCTCCGCAGCCGCTTCGAGGCCCGCCTCGGCCGCCTCCCGCGAGCCCGCCGAAAGCCCGCGCCGGGACAGGGCGCGGCCCGCCGCTTCGACCAGTTCGCGCGCGACCCCGGCCGCCTGAGCGCCGCCGGCCGCACGGGCCCCGGGCGCTGCAGCCGCGGATTCCAAGGAAGCTGACCGCGATGCCCGCGCCGAGGCGAAGGCACGGGCATCGCGCGCACCGACGCACAGCAACGTGATCGTGAGCAGGAACCAGCCGAACCGGCGGGCTGCAGCGCTAGCGCGGGCCAGCGCGAGGCGTCGGCCAGCTTCAAGGCCTGCGGTCGCGGCGAGGCGCCGCACGGAACGATCGGAACGGATCATGGGTGGGGCTCGTGGGGGCAGGCGCGGCTCGGCAGACCGTCACAGGTGCAGCGCGCCGCGCACCAGGCCGGCCTGGGCCGCTTGCAGATGCTGGAGGTGAGCGCGCAACCGGGGCTCGAGTCCCGGCGAGCTCCCGTCCCCCACCAACAATCGCTGCTCGATCTCGTCGAGCAGCACGGACAGGCGCGCTTCGATCTCCCGGCGGCTCTGCTGCGACATCCAGGCGTCGATGCAGAGGCCCACGCCGAGACCGACCAGGAAGCCAGCGCCGCTGGCCACGGGACCGGCCCAGGCCGCGCCTCCGGCGCCGCCGAGGGCGCCCGCCGCCGCCCGGCCGCCGAGCCCCAGCACCAGGCGCGCGGCGCCGCGGCCCGCCATCTCGGCGCCCACGGTGCCGAGCACCAGGGCTCCAAGGCCGCGCCAGGCCGAGGCCTGGGCGGAATGCAGCGCCTGGCCCTCGAGGGCCCGCACCCCGGACTCGAGCAGGGGCCCGGTATCCGGCGCTTCGAAGCTCGGCAGCCCGGCGGCGCTGACCAGCTGGGCCACATCGCGCAGCAGCCGGTTCTGCTCCGCCAGGAAGGCCTGCTCGGCGTCCCACAGGGCGTGGTCGATCCACTCCGCCAGCTCGTCGGCGCTGAACAGATGGCGCTCGAAACGCTCGGCGATCAGCGCCTGCACCTGCCCGGGCTCGCCGAACTGCTCGCGGGCCAGCAGCCCGAGCACGCGCGCCTGGGTCGGCAGGGAGGTCAGCGCCGCCGAGAACAGGGGCAGCCGCTGCCGGACCTCATCGAACTGGGAGCGCAGGGCCGCCAGGGAGCGCTGCACCGCCTGCTCCTGGCGCACGGCGGAGGCGGCCAGCAGGGGTCGGACCTCGAGCTCGTACAGGCGCGCGGGGTCCGGGCCGGGCCTCCCTCGGGGTGCCGGCTCGATCGCGGACGAAGACACGGCCTCGACACGCCGCTCCACCCGCGGCAACAGGCCCGGCAGGGCGATCAGCCAGGCCGCGCACAGCCCGAGACCCAAGGTCGCGGCGGCGAGGCGCCAGGGGGGCGGGTTCATGGGGGCAAGTGGCCTGGGGGCCGGGACAAAGGGACTTGAGGCCGTTCTGGGCTTGCAGCGAACGCGGATTCGCATCGAACGGGCCCGCCATTCCCAACGGAGGCGCGGTCCGAGGAGAGGCCCCCTTCCCGGCCCGTCTGCGGGCCGGTTTCCAGGGTCGGCGCAGGGCCTGCCGGCCGGGGGACTAGGGCAGGATCGCCAGGGGCGCCGCACGGGTGGCGCGCGGCGGGTCGGCGGGCGGGAACCACAGGGCCGCGTGGCTAAAGGACAGACCGAGCAGGGGCGCTTGGCCGGGGCCCAGCTCGAGGCGCGCCTCGGCGCGCCCGAGACCATCCAGCAGCCCGAGGGTCCCGCTCCAGGGCGGCTGGTTGGGTGCCGTCAGCAGCCACAGGGTCCAAGCGTCCAGCGCGAAGGGCAGCAGCTGGCCCGCCGGCGCGGGCCCCGACCCGCCGGCGAGCAGCAGGTACGGCGCACCCGGCAGCGGGGGCTCTGGCGCGATCTGGAACCGCACCGCGCCGCCGGCCCCAGCGCCGAGCTGGTGTTGGTCTGCAGAGAGGTCGAGCGCGCGCAGCGAAATCACCCGCGCGAATCCGGGCGGCTGGTGATCGTCGTGCCCCGGGGCCCCGATCAGCAGCTCGCCGAGGCCATCGCCGGTCAGGTCCGGCAGGGGTTCGAGCGCCGCGCCGAACCAGTCCCAGTCCCCGTCGCCGACGAACTCGCCCAGGGGCGAGCCGTCGCTGCCGCTCAGCAGGCGCACCTGGCCGCGCTCCCCCGGCCCGTGGCCGGATGCCCCCAGGCAGAAATCGCCGAGCCCATCGCCGTCCAGGTCGTCGACGGGCACGGCGCTGGCAGCGAAGACCCCGGCGGACGGGCCGGCCAATTCGAGCAGCAGCGCGCCGCTGGCGCTGCCGAACAGCCGCGCCGCACCGCTGTCCAGGCCGGCCGCGTCGGCCCCGGGCGCCATCGCCAGGAGCTCCGGCAGCCCGTCGCCGTCGCGCTCCGGGCAGGCCCAGAGGGCCGAGCCCAGCATCTCGCCCACCGCGGCCCCCAGGACGGTGCGAAGCGGCAGGCCATCGGAGGCGCGGCACAGCCACACAGCGCCGGCGTTGAAGGCGGCCGCGTCGGAGAGCGGCGCGCCGATCGCCAGGGCCGGGGCGCCGCCCGGCTCGACCCACAGACCGCCGAGCACGGCGGCTCCGAAGCGATCCCCGGCCTGGCCCTCGCGCCGCCAGAGCGTGGCGCCGTCCGCGCCGCGCAGCAGCAGCGCCGCACCGGCGAGCAGACCGCCGACCTGGGCCCCGGGCGCGCCGGCGAGCAGCTCAGCGCGCCCATCTCCGTCGCTGTCGTCGACCTTGGCCAGGGCCGTGCCGAGCCGCTCGCCGGGAGCCGCGCCGACGCGGCCCCACAGCAGCCCGCCGTCCGCGCCGCGGCGCACCTCGACGCGGCCCCGCCCCTGCTGGGCGAGCGGCGCGCCGATGGCCAGCTCCGGCAGGCCGTCGCCGTCCAGGTCGCCGAGGGCGCACAGGGCGGCCCCGAAGCGCTCGTAGGGCGCGCTGGCCGGGGTCTCGCGGAGGACCAGCCCGCTCGCCCCGCTGTGCCAACGAACCCGTCCAGCCGGCTGCGAGCTGCCGTCCGGAAGGGTCAGGGGCGCCGCCGGCGCGCCGACCGCGAAGTCGGCGAGCCCGTCTCCATCCACGTCGCCGAGAACCGCGAGGGCCGCGCCGCAGCGCTCCCCCGGGGACTGGCCGGGCAAGGTGAAGAGGTGGTGGAGCGCCGCCTCCTGGGCGGCGCACGGCGCAAGCGGGGCGAGCAGGCCGATCGGAACGAAGGCGAGCGCGAGGGCGCGTTGCAGAGCGGCCGGCGAGGACGCGGGCGAGGGGTTCGATGTGGAACGTTGCATGGCAAGGAAATCGAGGACGGAGAGCGGAGGTGCGAGGCGAGCGAGCGTTGCCGTAGCGCCGGTGTTGTGGAGTCGGTTCTGTGGAGTCGGTGCTGCAGCGTCGGCGCTGCGGCCGCGCCGGCGCGGCACGGCGTGGGGCCACGGGTTTGTCGCCCCCGGCAGCGGAGCGCTGACGCGCTGCGGGCGGGAGCTGGCGTCCGCGCCTGGGCTTGCGGAGCGCGGACGCCGCCGCACGAGCGTCTGCTCCATAGACGTCGCCCGCCGCTTTCGGTTACAGGCAAGACATGTCCGCCGCATCCATCCCCGCCTTCACGCTCCGGCCCTTCGATCCCGCCGACGCCGCGCCCCTGCTCGAGATCTACGCCCCGATCGTGCACCGGACCGCGATCAGCTTCGAG
Source organism: Planctomycetota bacterium (assembly GCA_044359835.1). GTDB lineage: Bacteria > Planctomycetota > UBA1135 > UBA1135 > JBIKLM01. The sequence continues at coordinate 12,946 of JBIKLM010000018.1, read as the reverse complement.
AGCGAGCCGCCGGACGCGGCGGGCTTCGCGCGGCGACTCACCGAAATCCAGCGTTCCCACTGCTGCTGGACCGGATCGGATGCTCAGGGCCCCGCGGGCTACGCCTACGCCGCGCGCTTCCGCGAGCGCGACGCCTATCGCTGGAGCGTCGAAACCTCGGTCTACGTGCACGCGCGGACGCGCCGCCGCGGCCTGGCCCGCGCGCTGATGCAGCGCGTGCTCGAGGACTGCCTGCAGCAAGGCCGACGGCTGGTCTTGGCCGGCATCGTGCTGCCCCGCGGCACGGAGCGCTCGCACCTCGGCGACGCCCAGCCCGATCCTTACCTGCCCGGCAACAACCGGGCTTCCGTGGAGCTGCACGAGCGGCTCGGTTTCCGCTTCGTGGGCCGCTTCGAGGGCGTGGGCTGGAAGTTCGGGCGCGGTTACGACGTGGGTTTCTGGCAGCTGCCCCTCGGGGACTGGACTTCCGCCCCCGAGCCCCCGCAACCCTCTGCAGCCCGCTGACGGGCTGAGAAAAAATCGGCTCGAGCTGCGCCCGAGCAGACATACCAGCCCGTCAGCATGCCTTTGGGCCGCCATCCGGCGGCCGCAGAGGCTGGGATCGCCGCTGCGCGCCGATTTTTTTCCCAGCCTCTGACGGGCTGCAAGCAGGAACGAGCTCGGGCAACGCACCCGGGCCGCCGGGCCAGCCTGTCGGAAGCCTTCGGCGCTGCCTGCGGCGGCCGCGGAGGCGGGCTTCCGGCGGCATGCAGCTCGCCGGCCCGCCTCGGACTCCTGCGTGTGTGCCAAGGCCCCCGGCGCTGGCCCAGCGCCGGAGATCGACGTGGCTTCGAGCGCGCCGACCGCCGTGGCCCCCCACAGGCCAACCGGGACGGGCGCGGCCCGGCCGCCGGCGGAAAGGCCTGCGAAGCCCGCCGACTTCGGCCAGCCGGGCTCAAGCCGCGCCGGTGCCGAGCCGATAGCGGCCTGGACAGGGGGGCGCAGGGGCATGTCGATCCAGAGGGAACCAGTGGAGCCGTCGTCGCACGGAGATCTCGCGGCGGGACTGCCGCTCGGGTGGGACTGGTGCGAGCCGCCGGCGGCTTTGCCGCGCCCGCGTGCGGCCAGCCCATGGCAGCGCCGGCGCGCCCTGCTGCTCGGCTTCGGGCTCTTGACCGCCGGCGTGCCGCTGATCCCGACGCCCGCGCCGGGGCTCCTGATCAGCGCCGTGGGTCTGCGCACGCTCACGCCCCACTGCCGCTGGGCGCGCACGCCCTGGGCGCTGATCCTCAAGCGCGCGCCCCGCGGGCTGCGCCGCTGGCTGCGCGTGCGACCGGTCGCCTGCGCCTGAATCGGCGGCGGGTCGCAGGCCCAGCGCGGGTTTCGAGCCGTGCGCGGCCCGCCCGGATTGAACGCCGGGTCGGCGGCCAAAGCCACCTCGCCGCCGCGCGCCGACCGCCCCGCTAGACTGCCCGCCCGTGCGGATCCTGTTCCTCAGCCAGCGGGTGCCGTTCCCCCCCAACCGCGGCGACAAGATCACCACCTACCGGCTGGTGGAGCGCCTTTCGCGGCGCTTTGAGGTCGAAATCCTGGCCTTCGGCGAGGATCCCGAGGACCAGGCCCACGCGGCCGAGCTGGGCCGCCGCGGCCTCGCCACAGAGCTCGTCCCGCGCCCCCGCGGCCCCGCGCGGCTGGCCTCCCTGGGCCGCGCCCTGCTCACCGGCCGAGCCCTGACCTTGGGCCACTACGCGAGCTCGCGGCTCGCGGACCTGGCCCGCGTGGCCGGCGCGCGCGCCGACCTGTGCTACGCCTACTCCTCGTCGATGGGCGCCTTCCTGCTGCCGCTCGAGGGCCGCCGGCGGATCATGCACTTCGCCGAGCTCGATTCGGACAAGTGGCGTCAATACGCACAGCGCTCGCGCGGCCTGGCCTGGCCCATGGGCCGGGTCTACGCCCGCGAAGCGCGCACCCTGCTCGCTTTCGAGCGCGAGCTCGCGGCGCGCTTCGACCACAGCGTCTTCTGCACGCCGCTCGAGCAGGCCATTTTCGAGCGCGCCATCCCGGGCCGGCCCTCGACCGTGATCCGCAACGGCGTCGACCTCGCCGCCCAGCGGCCCAGCGACCCCGCCCGGCGCCAGCCCGACCAGCTGGTCTTCGTGGGCGTGATGGACTACCTGCCCAACATCGACGGCGTGGTCTGGTTCGCCCGCGAGATCCTGCCCCAGATCCGCGCGCGGCGCCCCGGGGCCGGCTTCACCATCGTCGGCTCGCGCCCGACCCCCGCCGTGACCGAGCTGGCCAGCCTGCCGGGCGTGCGCGTGACCGGCTTCGTCGACGACCCGGGCCGCTACCTGGCCGAGGCCAGCGTCTCCGTCGCGCCCCTGCGCATCGCGCGCGGCATCCAGAACAAGGTCCTCGAAGCCTTGGCCGCCGCCCTGCCCGTGGTCGGCACGACCCCCGCCACCCAGGGCGTCGAAGGCCAACCGGGCCGCGACTTCCTGGTGGCCGACAGCGCCGCCGATTTCGCCGCCCGGTGCCTGGCGCTGCTCGAGGACCCGAGCGAAGCCCTGGCCCTCGGCCAGCGCGGCCGCCGCTTCGTCGAAGCCCACTACGACTGGGAACAGGTCCTCCAGCCCTTCGACCGCCTGATCGACGCCACCCTGGCCGCCCCCCCGCGCCCCGCCCCCTGACCGCAGCCGCCCGGTGCCCTTCGAGCCTGGCCCGAGCCGGGAGCGCCGGCTGGACCTCCCCGCCGCGCGACGGCTCGAGGGTCGCCGGCTGCCGGCGAGCGTCAAGGGCGAAGGTTCCAACGCATCGAGGGCGCGCTTGGCCGACCGCCCCCGCAAGAGCGCGGCCCGTTCGGGACCTGGGTGGATTGTGGATCGGCGTCACAGGGGCCCCGGAGTGCGGGGTGGGCGAGCTCGGCCGCGGATCCGGCGCGGAGTCGCTCGAGCGGATCGGGAGAATCTCGGCGACCGGGGGCGATCGGGTCGGTCTAGGGGGATATGCGGAGCAGGCGCCAGGAATCCGAGGATGGGGAGCGTCGTCGTTCGCTCTGGCAGCCGGAGCCGAAGGGGCGCGGGGACCTCGGGGAGCAGCCGGCCGCCAGCGGGGTGGGGCTTGAGTGGGGCTCTGATGCGCTCGACGGAGGGAGTGCGGAGCCGGGCGGGCCGAGGGCGCCTTGGGGGCGCTGCCTGGGTGTCGGGGGCGGGCTGATGCTGGCCCTGTGGACGCTGGAGCGGAGTTTGGCGCCGGACTTCGGCGAGGGGCTAGCGCTGCGCTGGCTGCGGTCCATGGCGGACCATCCCTGGCGCAGCGGGCTGGCGCTCGGGCTGCTGGCGTTGGCGGTTTGCCCTTGGCGGAGGGAGGGCCAGGAGATCTCCTCGGGAGCGCTGCGGGAGGACCCGGATGTCGGGGCCTGAAGTTAGACATCTATTCGAACGGCCCCGGGGCCCCGGGTTCCGCTGGCGTTGGCCGCCGGCGAGCACTAAGATCACGGGAATTCCGGCCCCCGATAGGTGTCGGATATGGGCCGCAAACCGCGGGGCGGAGCTTGCCGTACCCCCTGTGACCGGAAGCTGGGCCGAGGGTCCGGCGGCCGCGCGGCTGCCCCGGCCGTGGGTTTGTGCCGTGTGCGGCGCCGATCCGCAGGGGAACTCTCGCCAGCCATCGCCAACCCCGCTTGTAGAGGACGATGACATCGACTTTGACCGAAGTGCTCGGACAGATCGTGCGTGGACCGGAGGAGACCGAGCTGTTCGGCCCCGCCCTGCGCATCGACCCCTGCTGCGCGTCCCTCCGCCCCGGGCATCCGCCCACGCAGGCCATGGTGGTCACCACGGTGGCCCGGCGCCTGATCGAACTGTCCAAGGAAGGGGCCAAGCTCAAGACCCTGCTGGTGGCCGGCGAGATCGACCCGATGCGCCACCCGGAATTCAGGCAGATCTCCGAAAACCTCCGCGAACTCGGCCACAAGTGGTTCCCCAAGGCCCACATGGCGCTGATCTCCGATGGCACCGGGCTGACCGACCCGGACCTGCGCCACAGCCTGATCGCCTACCACCAGCCGATCCTGCGCCTCGACGCTGGCACGCAGAAGACCTTCACGGCCCTCACGGGGGAACCGGCCAAGGCCTACAAGGACCTGGTCGAGGGTCTGGCCCAGCTAGAATCCGAGCGCTGGCTGCTGCGCGCCTGTTTCGTCAGCGGCCCCGTCGACAATTCCTCCGAAGCCGAAGTCCGCAGCTGGCTGGCCCAGGTGGCCAAGCTGGCGCCCTCCGGCCTGCAGCTGACCACTCCTCCGAAAGCCGACCGTTCGAAGAAGCTCCAACCGGTCTCCAAGTCCCGGCTCGAGGCCATCGCCGACGCGGCGGCCAAGAAGACCGGACTGAGCGTGGCGATCGTGCCCGCGGCCTGATTGGCTGGAGCGAGTCGGCTCCGGCTGCGCCCGAGCCGCCGGACCGACCCGCCACCCCGCCCTTGGGCCGCCCACCCGCGGCCAAACAGGCCGGGACCAGCGCGGGGGGCGCGGAGCGAGTTCACGGCCGAGCCTTCGCCCCTCCGATCGCCCCATGAGCCAAACCGACGGTCCGACGGACCATTCCGAGCGCTCCCGAGCCGAATCCGGCGCCGGCGCCCCGGCCAGCACCAAGGCGGGCGCCAGCCCGGCCCTGACCAACCGCAGCCTGCGCGAAGGGCCGCGCAGCCGGATCGAGACCAGTCTGGACGGGCGGGTGACCATCGAGATCGCCGAGAGCGCCGGCTATTGCTGGGGCGTCGAGCGCGCCATCGACCTGGCGGTGGAAGCGGCCCAGGACAAGTCTCGGCCGGTGCTGACCCACGGCGAGCTGATCCACAACTCCTACACCGTCGACAAGCTGGCCCGCGAGCACGGCATCACGCACGTCGACGACCACCTGGCGGCGCCAGCCGGGGCGGCCCTGGTGATCCGCGCCCACGGCGTGCCCCCGGCGGTCAAACGCGAGGCCAAGGCGGCCGGCCTGCAGGTCATCGACGGCACCTGCCCGCTGGTCGACATCATCCACAGGAAGGCGGTCGGTCTGGTCAAGGAGGGCTACGACGTGTTCGTGGTCGGGCAGCGCGAGCACCCCGAGATCCGCGGCATCGTGGCCTCGGTGGCGGAAGCCGGCGGTCAGGCGACGGTGCTCGAGAGCATCGAAGAGGCCGAGGCCCTGCCGCCGCTCAAGCGCGCCGGCGTGGTGATCCAGTCGACGCTGATCGCCAAGAAGGCCGGCCTGATCGCCGCCGCCCTGGTGCCCAAGGCCCGCGAGGTGCGCGTGGTCAACACGATCTGCCACGTCACCACCGAACGCCAGGAGGAAGCGGAACACCTGGCCAGCACCGCCGACGTGATCCTGGTGGTCGGCAGCCCGCACTCGTCCAACTCGCGCAAGCTGGTCGAGGTCTGCGCCGCTCACGGCGTGCCGACCTTCCAGGTCGAGAGCGTGGCCGACATCCGCCGGGAATGGTTCGAGGGCAAGCGCCATGTGGGCATCCACGCCGGCGCCTCGACGCCCGCCGAGATCATCGACCAGATCGTGCAGCAGCTGCGCCAGGATCTCTCCCTCGCGCCCGCGTGAGCGGCGCGGCGGAGCAGCGCGGCGCGGGCCACGGAGCGCCGGGGAGTCGCCCTGCGCCGGGGATGGGCACCGAGCCCGCGGACGCCGGGCGCTCGAAACCCGGGCCGGCGGCGCGGCTGATCGGTGTCGAGAAGCGCTACCCCCACACGGGCCCGAACGAGGTCGGCCTGTTCGGCATCGATCTCGAGCTGGCCGGCGGCGAGATCCTGGCGCTGCTCGGCCCCAACGGCGCGGGCAAGACCACCGCGGTGCGCATCCTGTGCGGGCTGCTGGCGCCCGACCAGGGCCGTGCGGAGATCGGCGGCTTCGACCTGGCGCGGGATCCCTTGGAGGCGCGGCGCCAGTTGGGCTACGTGCCCGACGGGGCCCCGCTGTACGCGCAGCTCAACGCCTGGGAGCATGTCGACCTGGTGGCCGGTCTGCACGGGCTGGAGCCGGGCCTGGCGCGGCGGCGTGCGGAGGCGGCCTTCGAGGGCCTGGAGCTCAGCGCCGCCGCGGACCGTCCGGTCGGCGGCTACAGCCGGGGCATGCGGCAGAAGCTGGGCCTGGCCCTGGCGATCCTGCCCCGGCCGCGGCTGCTCGTCCTGGACGAGCCCCTCTCGGGCCTGGATGCGCCCTCGACGATGATCGCCAAGGAGCTGCTGCGGCGCTACGCCGCCTCCGGGGCCGCGGTGCTGATCACCTCGCACCTGCTCGATGTGGTCGAGCGCCTCGCGGATCGCCTGGTGATCCTGCGTGCAGGGCGCGTGATCGCCAGCGGCCCGTACGCCCGGCTGGCCGCCGAGCGCGGGGCGGCCACCCTCGAAGGCCTGTTCGCAGGCCTGGTGCAAAGCGCCTCGCCCACGGACGCGGCAGCGCGCATCCTCGCCGAGTGACCGGCCGCTGCGCCGGCCAGCCCGCACCAGCAAGGCCCGATCGACCTCCAGCCCGCTCGGCTGCTGCGACTCGCCAACGGAAACCCCGCGCCCCTCCGCAGCTCGAATAGCGGCCGGCCAGGGCACAGCCCGGGCAGGCCGCCCGATTCCAGCTCAGAAGTCCTCTGAGTTCATCAGCAGGAAGTCCTCGACGCCTTCGCCCACGTCGGTGCGCTGGCTGGGCAGGGCCGGCGCGGGCGCGTTGGAGCGGGCGGCCGGATTGACCCGGGAACTCGTCGGCCGCTGCAAGGCGGGCCCCGAGCGCGAGGGCAGGTCGGCCAGGCCGACCGTGCCGGTCACGCCGCCGCTGGTGCGCCGCTGGGCGAGCTGGTACTCGGAAACCAGCTTGCGCACGGCCTGGACCTGGCCGCTGGTCTCGATCGCGGTCGAAGCCAGTTCCTCGGCGCTGCCGGCGTTGGCCTGGGTGACCTTGTCGAGCTCTTCGACCCCCGTGGAGACGCTGCGGATGCCCTCGAGCTGCTCGGTGGAAGCCGCAGCGATCTCCTTGAGCAGCAGGTTGACCTTGCCGGAGCCATCCAGGATCTCGCGCAGGGCCTTGCTGACGCGCTCGGCGCTGGCCACGCCCACCTTCACCTGGCTGTTGGACTCCGCCACGATCCGGCCGGTCTGCTTGGCCGACTCGGCGCTGCGCTGGGCCAAGGCGCGCACCTCCTCCGCCACCACCGCAAAGCCCTTGCCGGCCTCGCCCGCGCGGGCCGCCTCGACCGCGGCGTTGAGCGCCAGCAGGTTGGTCTGGAAGGCGATGTCGTCGATGACCTTGATGATCGTCGAGATGTTCTCAGAGGAGGCCTGGATGTCGTGCATGGCCTTGCCCATGCCTTCCATCTCGTGCATCGAACGATCCGCGGACTGGGCGTACTGCTCGGAGAGCACCTTGGCCTGGTCGGCGTTGAGCGAATTCTGCTGGGACATGCCCGAGACGCTCTCGATCACCTGACGGATGGCCTCGAGGGATGCGGCCTGCTCGGTCGAGGCGCTGGCCAGCTGCTGGCTGGCGGACTGGGTCTGGGTGGCGCCGCGATCGATCTCCTCGCAGCCAGCGCTGATCTCCGCGATCACATCGTGCACGTTGGTGATCAGATGGTTGAAGCTGGCCGAGAGCTGTCCGATCTCGTCCCGTCGCCGGTTGGGCAAGCGCTTGGAGAGGTCGCGGCTCTCGACGATCTCCCGGATGCTGACCACCGAGTCCTTGAGCGGCTTGGCCAAGGAGCGGGCGAAGAGCATCGCTAGCAAGGCGATCACCAGGGCCAGGCCACCGGCCATCAGCAGTTGCCTGGCCAGCATGGCGTCCGCTGGCCCGCGCACCTCGCTCAGGTACTTCTCGGCCACCAGAGCGTGGCTTTCGCCATCCTCCTCGAAGGGCATGTAGGCGCTGAGCACCGGAACACCCGCGTAGTTGATGCTGCGCATCACACCCGTCTCGCCCTCCAGCGCCCGTTCGACAGACGGGCTGCGGGCCCGCAGGAATTCGCCCTGGGAGGCATGTCGGCTGGGCGACTCGGGAGTGAAGTCCGCACCTACCAGGTACACCTCCCCGGTCTCGCCCAGGCCCGCGAAGTCCCCCAGGATCGCGCCGACCTTGGCCAGCGGCACCTGGAACAGGAGCGCGCCGATACGCTCCGAGCCGCGATAGACCGGGGTGCCCATGAACTCGGCCAGGGCCTGGTACGAGGGCCCATAGGGCTTGGCTTCGACGTGGATGACCTCGCCACGCCGGGCCTTGAGGGTGCGCTCGAAGCAGTGCGCCAGGTTCGAGTCGCTGTGGGGTCCATCGACCAGGTTGGTGGCGAAGTCCACCTCCTTGAAGACCGAATAGACGATGTTGCCCTGCAGGTCGACCAGGAAGATGTCGTAGAACCCGAACGAGCTCAGATAGCTGTCCAGGAACGAGTGGTAGCGGCCATGGACCCGGTTGTAGTCGCAGTCCTCCGGTGCCGCCGCGAGGCTGTTCTTGTGGCCGAGCTCGGCCGGATTGTCGGCGATGTACATCGCCTGGAGGGTCAGGCCTGCCGCCGAGTCGGGCAAAAATGCCTCGGCTCCGCTCCAATCGGCGCCTGATTCCTCGAAGCGCGCGCGGAAGGTCTGGTCCAGGAACCGCCCCATGCCCTCGCGGCGCCGCTCGATAGCCGCCGGGCCCAGGTCGATCTGGCGGTCGAGATCGGCGAAGGCGCGGGAGAACTCGCCGAGCCCTTCCTGCAGCAGCTGGTTCCCGGCCAGGCCGCGCAGCTGGTCGCGCATCAGGTCGAAGTGCTCGCCGCGCAGCTCCTCCGCCCGCCGATCGCGGATGTCGGCCAGATTCTGGCCTTCTTCCGCGAGCAGTTCGGACCGGCTGATCTGGGCCCCGACCGCACCGAGGGCGGCAATCGAGCCCAGGCCGACGCCCAGACACAGGGCCACCAGCTTGAAGGACAGGCTCGTGGAGCGGAACGGATTCAGGGAGAAGGACGTGGACATCGACCGGGGGGGAAGCGGAGGTCCCGGACCCGATCGAGCGGATCCGGGGAATTCGGGGCCCACTTCGGGATCGGGCTCCGGGCGCCTTGAGCGGCGGCTGGGCACTCGGCCCAAAGCGAGGTCGGTCAGCCGACGGCGCGGCGGCGCGCCTGACCGCGGGCGAAATCGACCATGCGGGCCGGAATCTCTTGGAGGGGCAGGACTTCGTCCACGCCGCCCGCCGCGATCGCTTCGCGCGGCATGCCGAAGACCACCGAGCTAGCTTCGTCCTGGGCCACGGTCAGGGCCCCTGCGGCATGCATCGACGCCAGGCCGCCGGCGCCGTCGTTGCCCATGCCGGTCAGGATCAGGCCCATGGCGTTGGCACCGAGGGCCTTGGCGCCGCTCTCGAACAGGACCTCGACCGAGGGTCGATGGTGCCGGACGGGAGGACCGCCTTGGGTCTCGACCAGGTACTGGGCGCCGCTGCGGACCACCTTGAGATGCAGGTCTCCGGGGGCCACCAGGACCTTGCCCGGCCCGATCAGGTCGCCGTGCTTGGCTTCGCGGACCTCCAGGGCGCTGGCGCCGTCCATGCGCTTGGCGAAGGCTGCCGTGAAACCCGCAGGCATGTGCTGGACGATCACGATGCCGGGCATATTGGCCGGCAGATTGGAGAGGATCGCCTGGAGCGCCGGGGGCCCACCCGTGGAGGCCCCCACCAGGATGACCTTGTTGGTGGTCTCACGGAGGGCTGTGCTGCGCGGGCTGGGCCCGCCGGCCGGCGGCTGGCGGGGCTGCAGGCGAACCCCGCGCGCTTGCAGCACCGCACGCACCAGGTCCCGCCCCAGGTCGCCGATGGAATAGGCCGCACTGGGCTTGCAGAAGACTTCGATCGCGCCCGCCTCCAGGCAGGACAGGGCCACCTCGCCGCCTTGGGGCGAAAGGGAGCTGCACACGATCACCGGCAGCGGGTGGAAGGCCATCAAGCGCCGCAGGAAGCTGAGCCCGTCCATGCGCGGCATTTCCAGGTCGAGCACCAAGACCTCAGGCGCGAGCTGCTGGATCAGGTCCCGGGCCACGAACGGGTCGGGAGCTGCGCCCACCACCTCGATGCCGGGATGGGCGCCCAGTTCCTTGCGCAAAGCCGCGCGCACGATGGCCGAGTCGTCGACCACCAAGACCCGCACGGGGCCGGTGCCGGGGGCGCGGTGGGCGGGGCTGGGGGCTGACATGATTTCGCGGGCAGGGGGAGCGGCTTGGAAGGCCGGGGGAAAGCTGGGCGCCGGGGTCAGCGCCTCACGGGGCGGGCCGCGTTCCCGGAGGAACCCGCCGAGACTGCGCTCCAGTGCGCTGGACTTCGGCACAGACGGCGATCACTGGCGGGCGGCGCGCAGCGCCACGGCGACCTCGACCTTCTCGCCGGCCGAGGTGAAGCGCCTGCGGCAGCGCGGCGAGGGCCGTTGACCCTCCAGCGGACCCGGCAGGCCCAGCTTGAAGGGCTTCTCGCGCCCGCCGAGCAACACGACGACCTCGCCGCCGATGATGTTGGCCAGCTCGTCGAGCACCTTGCAGAGCGCCTCTTCGTCGAACTCCGCGCCTTCCATGCCGGTCATGCCGCTGGCGGCCTCGCGCGCCAGCCCCTCGCTGGCGGCGATGATCAACTCGCCTTCGACGCCCGGCCCACGGAAGTCGATGCAACGCCGCAGCGCTCCCTCTTCGACGCTGGCCTCGCAGGGATCGGCCAGAATGAAGGCCATGCGTTCCAGCGACTGGAGCACGACCTGATCGAGGCGGGCCGGGTCGATCTCGGGCAGATCGGATCCGGCCTGGGACCGGGAGGCTACCGCCGCGGTCAGATGCTCGCCCAGCAGCTCCTTGAGCTTCTCGGGCTCGAACGGCTTGTGCAGGAAACCCCGGATGCCGAGGCCGCGCAGGGCCAGGATGCGCTGGTGGTTGGCCTCCGTGCTGACCACGACCACGACCGGGTCGAAGCCGGCCATCTCGGCGCGCAGCTTGCGCAGGAAGGTCTCGCCATCCATGACCGGCATGTTGAGGTCGAGGATGATCGCCCCGATGCGCTCGGAGCGGCAGCGCTCGAAGGCCTCCTGTCCGTTGCCCGCATCGACGAGCGCGTCCGCCGGAACGTCGGCCTGTTGCAGGGCGCGCCGCACCATCATGCGGATGAACGGCGAATCGTCTACGATCAGGATCTTGTTCATGGTACGGCTCAGGCGACTCTGGCCTCGTTGACGGGCCAGATCTGTTTGCGGGCACCCTGGATGCGAACGGTGACGGCACCGCTGGTCAGGTCGAGTTCCATGCTGCGGGCCAAGCCGCCGCCGACGTCTTCGGCGGCCAGGGCCACATCGTTCTTCCAGAGCAGCTTCCTCAGGATGGTCTTGTTGCGCTGGCCGATCTGGAGATTGCCGCTGGCGTCGTTGAGCTCGGCGGCTCCCGCGGCGCAGACGATCAGGCGCCGCTTCTCGGCGCCCAGCGCGTAGGCCGTCTTGAATAGGGCGGGCACCCCCAGGCTGCCGTAACACCAAGGCTGGGCCGGAGCGCCCTCGGAGTCCACCGGGACCGGCAGCATGAAGTGCAGCATGCCGCCGATGCGCAGGTCGGGATCGAACAGGGTTACGGCTACGCAGGAGCCCAGCGCGTGGGTCACGATCCGGCCGCGGCGAGATCCGACGACGCAGATGTCGCCGATCGCCACCGTGTAATTGTCCGTTGTATTCGAGAGGTGCGACATCGACTGGTATCAGCGCGGCTTCTGGTAGGCCGAGGCTTCCAGGGCCCGCAGGCCCTCGAACTTTCCGGCGACGCCCTCGGAAGTCCCCAGGAACAGCAGACCGCCCGGCCGCAGCAGGTCGAGGAAGCGTTGCACCAGTCTGCGGCAGGTCGGTTCGTCGAAGTAGATCATCACGTTGCGACAGAAGATCGCGTCGAAGGGCCCCTTGAGCTTCCAGGGCTCGAGCAGGTTGAGCAGTCCGAAGCGGACGATGCTGCGCAGCTCGGGCTGGACCTCGAAGGCCGGACCCTCGGCGGACTGGGTGCGCAGGAAATGGCGCTCCACCAAGGTCTGCGGCAGGCCCTCGAGGAACTTGGGGGGGTAGACGCCGCGCTGGGCGGTGCGCAGCTCGCTGATCGCCAGATCGGTGGCCAGGATGCGCGCGTCCACGCTCCGCAGGGAGCGCAGCGTGCTGGCCAGCACCATGGCGATCGAGTAGGGCTCGCAGCCGTTGGAGCAGCCGGCGGACCAGATGCGCAGCCGGGGCGGGCGAGCAGCATCCGGGATCAGGGGCTTCAACAGCTCGCTGCGCAACCAGTCGAAATGGCTGGCTTCGCGGAAGAAGTGCGTGTGGTTGGTGGAGAGCACATCGAAGGCCGAGAGCGCCAAGCGCGGGTCCCGCCCCTGGCGCAGCGCATGCACCAGACTGGGCAGGTCCTCGCAGCCGGTCCGCCCCAAGAGCTTCGACAGGCGCCCCTCGACCACGGCGCGCTTCTTCTCGCCGATCTGCAATCCCCACAGGTCGCGGGCGACGGCGGACAGCTCCGCCAGGTCGCGGGCGCTGACGGCGCTGGAGGGTTTCTCGTGACGAGCGGGCATGGCGTCGGCCTCAGCTGGCCTGCAACGCAGCGTCGACCTGCCCCAGGACCCGGCGGATGTCGAGCAGGGTCAGCACCGTCGAACGGGCCGGATGCTTGACGACCCCCATGGCGATGCTGGTGTCGATCCCCGGACCGAAGCTGGGCGTGGGTTCGATCTGCTGTTCGTCGACGAACAGCACCTCGCTGACCGTATCCACGATGCAACCGATCGTGGCGTGTTCCTCATCGCCCATCCAGCTCGCGTCGATGACGATGATGCAGGTGTGCTTGTCGTACTCGACCGGCGGCATCCCCAGCCGCAGGCGCAGATCGATCACGGGGATGATGCGGCCGCGCAGGTTGATGACCCCCTTGATGTGGTCGGGGAGCCGGGGCAGGGCGGTG
>JBIKLM010000239.1:0-6609 GCA_044359835.1 Planctomycetota bacterium | reverse complement strand
TCCAGGGCCTGGGTGTCGAAGCGGGCCAGGGGATCGATGCGCCAGTGTCCCGAGCGCGCCGGGGACGTCTGCCAGTCGACCGCCAGCAGCTCGCCGCTTTCGGCCAGGTGCCCGTCTTCGAGGATCGTGGCCAGCCCGTCCGCGGGGGACATGCGCAGGCGCCGCCCGCGCAGGTGATCGCCGATCTGGGTCAGCACCCCGCCCGAGAGCCGCCACAAGCGGCCGCCCTCGGCGACCGGATTGGGATTGCGCTCGAGCAGATAGAGGGCCCCGTCGCTGCCCAGGGCCAGGTCGCAGACGTCGCTGAGCTGGTTGCCGACGTCATCGAACCAATCGACCGCCAGGAAGTTCTGGTTGGGCAGGATCGCCCGCACCCGCCCGCCCCGCTCGACCGCGAACAGCCAGCCGTTGCCCGCGGGAGCGATCGACGCGGGCGCCGGGCTGATCGTGGTCAGGAGCTGCGGCGCTCCGCCGCCGGCCAGCAGCACCCGCCACAGGGTGCCGTCGCTGCACAGCACCAGCGGACGCCCGGTCTGGGGCTCGCCGCACAGGCCGATCGGTTGGCGGTCGGCGTTGAAGCTGGCGCGCAGCTGGCCGACCGGCGGCGAGCCCGGATCGACGAATCGCGGCGCCGGGGCCGGCACATTGGGGATCTCCCACAGGCGGTTGTATTCGCTCACGTACAGGGAGAACCCGGTGCTGCTGCCGGCGCCGGGGCTCGAGCGCGCGATGGCCACGCCGGAAGGGCGGTTCAGGTAGCCCGAGCCGATGCGCGCGATGCGTCCGGTGGCCGGGTCGAAACGCCGCACGCAGAACTCATCCTCGAGGGGGATGTAGATGCGTCCCAGCGCGTCGACCACCACGTCCCCATCGCCCCAATCCGGGCCGTTGGTGATGTTGAGCCCGCTGAAGCCCGGGATCAGGGTCCCGGCCCCGTTCGGCAGGCTGAGCGCTCCGACCGCCCCGGCGAAGCCTTGGTTGATCCACTCGCTGTAGAGCAACTGGCCGCGGAAGGGGTCGCCGATCACGCCGCGGGGCTCCTGGGCGGAGAGCAGGTTCTGCACGGAACCGCCCTGGATCAGACCGATGTAGCCCTGGTCGAAGGCCGTGTAGACCGCGGCGTAGCGCTGCCCTTGCCGGCCGATCGAGAGGTCTTTGCCGCGCACGATCTGGCTGAGCGGGTCGCTGAACAGGGTCGTGGCCGCGCCGGTCTGCGTGTTGATCTGCTGCACGGCGCCGCTCGATGTGAGGGCGAAGAGCTGCCCGTCGCCGTCGAAGGACAGGCCCTCCACGCGGCCCTCGAGACCGGTCTGCCCGCTGGCCACCGTGGTCAACACGAAGTTGTTCACGTCGGTGCGGCGGATGGTCTGGTTGCTGCCGAAGTTGTCGCCGCCCAGCCACAGGCGATCGAGGCCCTCGGCGGTCATCTCGAAGCAGTTGAAGCCGGCGAAGAACAGGCGCTGGACACCGCGGGTGGGGGGCGTGTGGAAGGCCGGCGGGTGCAGCCCGGCGGCCGGGTCGCAGGGCGCCAGCACGCGCACCGTGGAGGGATCCTGGCCGTGGGCGACCCACAGGGAGTTCGACGAACCGCTGCCGGTGATCGCCAGGCCCCGCACGGTGCTAGGCAGGGTCTGGAAGACGCTGGTCGAGTTGGCCAGGCGGTTGTAGCGGATCACCTGCGAGCCGGAGGCGATGAACAGGTCGCCGTCCGCTTCGGCCACCAGATCGCCGTCGAGGGTCGTGGGGGAGACGTTCGGACCCGGGCCGATCTGAGTCTCGACCGGCGCCAGATCGATCGCCTCGACCGTGCGCAGCCCGCCGTTTTGGTCGCTGCGCAGCAGGCGCGAGCCGAGCGGGTCCGGGCACAGGCCGACCGGCTGGCCGAAGGTGGTGAAATAACCCCATTCCTGCCCGTTCGCGGAGACCAGGGCCACGCTGCGGGTGCCCGGCGAGATCGTGCGCGAGGCGAACCAGTGGCTGCCGGCCTGGTCGATCACCAGGTCGCTGGCCTGGATGTAGGCGAATTGGTCCGCATAAACCTGTGTGGGCGTCCCGCCGTTGGCGGGCAGTCGCCACAGGTCGCCGCCTTCGAGCAGCAGCACCAGCTCGTTTCCGGAGGGCGTCGGGTAGAGCGCCACGGCGGGGCCCGGCAGGGCGCCAGCCGCCAGCAGGACGGTGCGGTTGTTGGTCGAATCGATCCGCCCGACCTCGCCCGTGGAGGTCACGTAATTGACCGTGTTGGATCCGCCGGGACCCGGTTGCCGCACCAGGTCCACGACCTGACCGGGAACCGAAACTTGGACAAGAAGGCTCAGAGCTAAGATTCCCATCGCGTGGGGTGGCTTGGATTTGCCATGCTGGTCCGCGGGTCGATACGCTACAGGATACCTTCCTGGGACGCGGGGATCCCTTCCGGGAGCCCTGAGAGCCCGCAATTCGTCGGTCTTCTGGCCGGCGACCGCCGATGAGCACGCCCGCGCGCCGTCGCCACTACAGGGTCCAGTTGGACCAGAGCCAGCGCCTGGCGGTTTCGGTGCTGCGCGCCGAGGGGCCATCGCGGCGCTTCCAGGTGCGCGATGCTTCCCTGGGGGGCGCAAGTTTTTCCCTGGGGACCCGCGAGCTGCCCTGGGTGGGCCCCGGGGATCTGGTGGAGCTGGCTTTTTTCCTGCCCGCGTCCAACCGGCCGCTGCGCGCTCGGGGCTCGGTCCTGCGCCGGGGGTCGGAGGGTTCTGTCGCGCCCTCCGCGGTGCCCGGCAAGGCCACCGAGTCGACCGACCTGATCGCCGTGAAACTGCTCGATGGCCCGGCCCTGGCGGCGCAGCTCGACGCCGTCGGCTGGGGCTTCTTCAACCGCCGCGCTCAGCGCCGCGCAGATCTGAGCCGCGACGCCCTGTTGGCCCGGGTGCTGCTCCCGGGGCGTTCCCTGCGCCTGGCGCTGCTCGACCTCTCCCTGGCCGGCATCGGCCTCGAATTCCGATCGGGGCGCGGCGAGTCCCCGGCCCTGGGCGAGCGCCTGCGCGTGGGTTTCGTGCTGGACCCCGGCGGCGATCCCATCAGCGCCGAGGGGACCCTGGTGCATCGCACGCCCCGCGGCGGCCTCGAGCGCCTGGGCATCGCTTTCGACGGGCCGCGCTCGCCGCATCTGCTGGCGCGCGCCGCCGCCGTGGGCCGGGTCCTGGTGCGCAGCCAGCTGCACGGCACCGGTCCGCCCTGACAGGCTCCGGAAAACAGCCATCGATTCGGGCCCAGCCCGAGGGGCGAGACCCGCCCGCCAGAGGCTTGCGGCCTGCTCCGCGGGCGCTGCTCGACCCCGGTTCCCGAAGCGCTTCCCACGCGACCCAACCGAGCCCCCGCCATGCCCCAGCGCCCGAGCCCCCTTCCGCCGGCGACCGCATCCCCGTCCCGGAGCATCGAGCGCGGCGCCCACACCCTGCGGGTGATGCGCGGCTCGATCGTGGGGATCGACGGGCGCGACGTGTTCGTCGAGCTCTCGCCGCGCCAGCAGGGCGTGATCCGGCGCGATCGGTTCGCCGCCGATCCGGCCCTGGGCGAGAGCTTCGAATTCACCCTCCGCGGCCAGGAGCAGGGCCTGTGGGTGCTGGAGCTGAAGGAGAGCCTGCCTTCGCTGCGCTGGGAGACCATCGAGGTCGGCGAGGTGGTCGAAGCGCGCGCCCTGGCGGTCAACCCGGGCGGGCTCGAGCTCAAGCTCGGTTCCCTGCACGCCTTCATGCCCAAGGCCGAGAGCGGGCTGGCGCGCCGCGAGGACCCGCGCCTCTTGCTGGGCCAGCAGCTGCTCTGCGAGGTGCTCGACGTCGATCCCGCGCGCCAGCGCGTGCTGCTCTCGCGGAAACGGGTGCTGCAGGCGGCGCGCGAGAGCCGCCGTCGGCGCTCGGCCCTGGCGCTGCGGCCGGGGGCGGTGCTGCCGGGCCGCGTGGTGCGCCTCGAGCCCTTCGGTGCCATCGTGCGCCTGGACGGCGACGTGGAGGGGCTGCTGCACGTCTCCAACATCCAGCGCGAGGCCCCCGAGCACCCGGGCCAGGTGCTGAACCTCGGCCAGCGCCTGGAGCTGGTCGTGCTGGCCGTGCGCCAGGGCGGCAAGCGCATCTCCCTGGGCCTCAAGCAGCTCGAGCCCAGCCCCTGGAAGGCCTTCGCTGCGACCTATCCCCTGGGTTCCCTGGTGGCCGCGGAGGTCGAGCGTGCCGTGCCCTTCGGGGCCTTCGTGCGCCTGCTCGAGCCCAAGGACACCGAATGGTTGCCCGGTTCGATCGAGGGCCTCGTGCATCGCAGCGAGTGCGCCTTGCCGGAGGGCGTCCATCCGCGGCAGGCCCTGGCGCGCGGCGCCCGGCTGTGCCTGCGGGTCCTGTCGGTCGATCCCGAGCGCGAGCGGCTGTCGCTCTCGCGCACCGACCCCGCCGGCCGGCTGCTCGATTGGCGCCAGGTCGAACAGATCGCCGAGCGCCTCGAACAGGCCCGCGAAGCCCAGCGCCGCGCCGAGGCCGGGCGCCCCGCGGGCGGCCAGGCCCCGCCGGCTCCGGAGGCGGCCCTGATCGACGGCAGCGCGGCCTTCCAGCGCGCCGATCCGCGCCGCTCGAGCCTGTTCGCCGCCTTGGAGCGCGGCCGGCGCGGCGCGGCCGGCGCGGGTTGAGAAGAGCAGCGCGGCGAGCAGATCCAGGCGGGCTGCGGCCGGCCTGGGTCGATCCCGAGCCGCCGGCTCAGCCCGCTCGCGGCCCGCGCGGCCTCGCTGCCAGCGCCGGCCGGGTCGGCGCTCAGATCACGCGGGCGGTGGCCTGCACGAAGGAATAAAAGAACACCGCGTTGGGGTCGTGGGCGACCTGATCGAGCTCGGTCTTCATGCCGGCCACGGTCGCTTCGGAGACCTTGCCGGCTTGCAGCAGACCGTGGGCGCCCGAGAGCAGCAGGTCGCTCCAGTAGTCGAGCATCTCGGCGCGCTCGCCCGGCTCGCGGTTGTCGAGGAAGATGGCGTGCACGCGGGTCTCGATGTCGCGGAAGCCGACCGCCTGCAGCAGGTTGCCGAGTTTGGCGCCCACGAACGGATCCCCGCCCAGCTCGAGCTGGTGGTCGTTGAAGGCCAGCCAATAGGCCATCGTCTGCGGGCTGTAGGGGTCGATGAAGAAGCTCATGTTCTGCACCTCGGTGATCACCACGGGCGAGCCCGGGCGCAGCACCCGGCGCACCTCGGAGAGCACGCGCATCGGATCCCCGACGTGCTCGAGCACCCAGCACAGGAAGGCCGAGTCGAAGCTGTCCATCTCGAAGTCCATCTGGGTCGCATCGCCCATCTTGAGCTCGAAGCGTCCCTGGGCCCAGGGCACGCGGCGCAGGTGCTCCTTGGCGCGCGGCAAGTTCTTGGGCGAAGCGTCGATGCCGGTGACGTGCAGCTCCGGGAAGCGCCGCAGCAGGATCTCCGTCTGGGCCCCGACCCCGCAGCCCACCTCCAAGAGGCGCCGGCAGCGCTTGAAGGGCAGGCCCTCGTGCACGCGGTGCTCCATGAAGCGCGCCTGGTGGTAGAGCCGCTGCTGCTCCTTCTGGGTGAAGCCGTGCAGATAGCCGACGGCTCGCTTCGGCGTGGACTTGGGGGCGGACTTGGAGGCGCTGCGCTTGGCCATGGCGTCGATCGAGGGGGTCGCGGCAGATTGTCCGCTGGCGCGGGGCGGGGAGGCAAGGCCAGGAAGGCTCGGCCCTGGGGGCGCGCGGACTTCGGCCGTCGCCGCGCGCCGGCCCTCCGCGGCTGCGTGCGCTGCGCGGACGTGTTCGGCCTCGGAAACGGGGGGCCGCGGCGACAGGGAGCGCGCGCCCGGGCACGGCTGCGGTTCGCCTCGGGCTGTTTGCTCCAAGCTGGGAAAGCTGTTTGCTCCAAGCTGGGAAAGCGGTCGAGCGCCCGTAGCGGCCTGGCCATCGCCTGGCATCCTGCCGCCCGAGAGCATGGCTGCAGCGGACCGAACCCGGCGCTTGTTCGCGGCGCTGTATCCGAGCGACGCACAGGCCCGGGCCCTGGCCGCGGCCGCGGCGGAGCTTGGGCTTTCGGGCGTGCGCGCAGTCCCCCAGGAGCAGATCCATCTCACCGCCCTGTTCCTCGGGCCGGTGCCGGAGCGCCGGCTGCCGGCCGTGCAGGAATCGCTGCGCGCGGCCGCCCAGGGGGTGCGCGCTTTCCGCCTGGAGGACCTGCGCTGGGAGCGCCTGCCGGAGCGCGGGCCCGCCCGCTTGGTGGCCGCCGTGGCGCCCCGCTGCCCCGCCAGCCTCGAGGAACTCGTGCGCCGGCTGTTCCTGCGCCTCGGGCCGCGCGGGGCCTCCCCGGGGGAATTCTGGCCGCACCTGACCGTCCTGCGCCTGCCCGCCCCGCGGGAGCTCGCGCTGCCGAACCCTGCGGCGCCCCTCCCGCCCCTGTGCTTCGAGGAGCTGGCCCTGGTCGAGAGCCGTCTCGGTCCCCGCGGGGCGGATCATCGGCGACTTGTTACTTTGAGCCTCCAGCCGGACGGGCGCTGACTTCCCCGCCGTCCATGCCGGCCGAGTCGCCATGAGCCCCGAAACCGGACATTCCGATGTGACCACCCTGGGCATCCGTGTCCGGGTGGCGGCCGAGTTCTTGCC
>JBIKLM010000238.1:0-6681 GCA_044359835.1 Planctomycetota bacterium | reverse complement strand
AGCCGCTGCGTGAACTCTTCGCGCAAATAGAGCCGCAGGGCCGGGAAGCGCTCGCGGATGCGCGGCAGGGTGCGCGGCAGGACGTAGGGCGCAAGCGTCGGGATGATGCCGAGGCGCAGGTCCCCGGAGAGCGGATCGAGGGCCGAGCGGGCGGCGTCGGAGAGCTCGTCCAGCTGCTCGAGCACCAGCCGCGCGCGGCGCACGGCCTCGCGGCCGGCGCGGGTCAGCAACACCTTGCGCTTGGTGCGCTCGAACAGCTGCACGCCGAGCAGCTCCTCGAGGGCCTGCACCTGGGCCGAAAGGGCGGGCTGGCTGATCGAGGCCAGCTCGGCGGCGCGCCGGAAGTGCAGGGCTTCTCCCAGGGCCACCAGGTACTCGAGCTGGCGCACCGTGGGGCGCTCGCGCTCGGACCGGGCCGAGGCGCGCGGCGCCGGGGCCTGGGACCTGCCAACGGGGTCGCGGGACGGATCGGCTTGCATAGGGCAATGATAACCCAGGTCGATCGAAGCTTATTGAAAAATAGCCTGGAACGATCAGCAGCCCGGGCCGATCTTGGGGCACGGCCCGCATCCGGGGCCGCCACCCCCCTGCTCCCGACCTCCCATGCTGACCATCGGCGACCGCCTGCCCTCCTTCCATCTCAAAGCCACCGTGGACCGCGAGCGCCCGAGCTCGGCCTTCAAGGACATCAGCGACAAGAGCTTCCCCGGCAAGTGGCTGGTGCTCTTCGCTTGGCCCAAGGACTTCACCTTCGTGTGCCCGACCGAGATCGCCGCCTTCGGCAAGCTGAACGATGAGTTCAAGGCCCGCGACGCCCAGGTGCTGGGCCTCTCGACCGACAGCGAGTTCGTGCACCTGGCCTGGCGCAACGCCCACGAGGACCTGCGCGATCTGCCCTTCCCGATGCTGGCGGACGTCAAGCGCGAGCTGAGCCAGTCCCTGGGCATCTTGGATCGCGAAGAGGGCGTCTGCCTGCGGGCCACCTTCATCGTCGACCCCCAGGGCGTGATCCAGCACGTCACCGTCAACGGCCTCAACGTGGGCCGCAATCCGCAGGAGACCCTGCGGGTGCTGGACGCCCTGCAGACCGACGAGCTGTGCCCCTGCAACTGGACCAAGGGCCAAGACACCCTGCACGTCGCCTGAGCCCGAATCCCACCATGCAAAGCCTCTCCCCGGCGCTGCTGCGCCTGCGCGACAAGCTCCCCGAAGCGGCCAAGGACCTGAAGCTCAACCTGCAGACGGTGTTGTCTTCGGACCAGCTCAGCGCGCGCCAACGCCTGGGGACCCTGGTGGCCTGCGCCTTCGCCAGCGGCTCCCACGAGCTGCTGGCGGCGGCCCGCGAGCAGTGCGGCGACGAATTCGGCCTGGAGGATCAGGCCGCGGCCGAGCGCATCGCGGCGACGATGGGCATGAACAACGTCTATTACCGCTTCCTGCACCTGGTGCAGGACGAGGAATACGGCCGTCTGCCCGCCCGCCTGCGCATGCAGGCCCTGGCCCACCCGCCCGGGGATCGCCTCGATCGCGAGCTGTGGGCCCTGGCGGTTTCGGCCCTCAACGGCTGCGGGCAGTGCATCCAGGCCCACGAAAAAGTCCTGCGCGAAGCCGGCGCCAGCCGCGCCATGATCCAGGACGCCGTGCGGATCGCGGCGGTCGTGGGCGCCATCGCCACGGCGCTGGCCCATCCGGCCTGAAAGGCGCGCGGGCTGCGCAGCCTGCGACGCCCAACCCAGCCCGAGCCGAGCATGCAGCCGGTCGCAGGCCGGTGGCCGCCTTCGAGCGGCCGTTGAAGCCCCGCTCCCCGCGCCGGCGCGAGGCCCTCGAAGCGGCCCGCTGGCCGCGCTCAGGCTGCGCGGCGGTCCTCGGCGGCGGGCGCGCCCGAGCCCGCCTGCGGGGCCCCCTGACGCTCGCGCTGCGGAGCGGCCCAGAACGACAGGCCCAGCCAGAGGCCGCTGGTGCTGAGCGCGAAAGCGCGCATCTCCAGGCTGCTCCAGACCCACGGGCTGACCAGGAACAGGATCAAGAAACAGCCGCGCAGGCACCACAGGCCGCTGCCCGAGCGCTCGCGCATGGCCTGGGTGCAAAGCAGCACCGCCAGGCCGGCGAAGAACAGCCAGGAGGCGGCGCTGGCGGCCGGGGCCCGGGCCAGCCCGCTGGCCTGGGCCAGGGTCAAGCCGGCGGTCACCAGGATCGAGAGCCCCAGCACGCCTCCGGCCAGCCACAGGAACCGCCACAGCCGCGGACGGCGCGGCGCGAGGGTCCCGGGGGGGCCTTGCGGATCGATCGCGGCGGGCGCGCTCATGTCCCCTGGATCGGCGGCTCCTGCCGCGGGCCTTGAAGCCGGGCTGGGCCCCAGGCCCCCCCGCCGCCCAGGGGCGGGCCGGGCGCGTCGGCTGAAGGCCCCGCCGGCCCCCCCGGGGACGGGGGCGCCGGTCACAATCGCCCGGGATGGACCTGGACGCCGCCGAGCTGGCCCGTCGGATCGCCGCCGGCGAGGGCCCGAGCCTCGAGTTCAAGAGCGGGCTGCCAGGCCCCGGCAAGCTGGCCCGCACCCTGGCGGCCTTCGCCAACTCCCGCGGCGGCCTGGTGCTGATCGGGGTCGCGGACAACCGCGCGCTCCTGGGGGCCCCGCGGCCGGAGGAAACCGCCCGGGAGGTGCGGGCGATCGCCGCTCGGGAGGTCGACCCGCCCCTCGAGCCCCACGTGGCCGTGGTCTCCATGGGTGCCGGCGGCGCGCCGCGCCTGGTGGCCTGCTGGCAGCCGCGCAGCGCGGCCGGGCCCCATCGGGTGCTCGACGCCGCCGGCGAGCCAGAGCTGCCCGTGCGCGTGGGCGCTTCCAACCGGGCGGCGGGCGGCGCGACCCTGCGAGCGCTGCTGGCGGGCGGCGGCCCCGGCCCCACGGATGCCCTGGAGAAGCGCGTGCTCGAGTGGGTCTCGAAACGACCGCCCGCGCGCCAGGGCGGCAGCAATGGGGCCACCGCCGCCGCCTTCGCCGCCGAGCAGAACATCGGGCTGGCGCGCTCCAAAAAGGCCTTTCTGGCGCTCGAGCGCAGCGGGCACCTGTTCGGCTCCGGCGAGGGCCCGCGGCGTTTTTATTGCCGCCCCTGAAGCGCGGGGGGCCTGCGGATTCGGGGCAGCTTTGGACGGGGGGCCTCAAGCCTCGGAGGCCTAGGGACACCGGGCCAGCGCCCGGGTGCGAGCGCCACGGGGCTCGAGCCGGAGCTCGCGGCCGAGCCCCGCGGCACGGCGGCGGGCGCTCGCCGTGAGCGCATGACGGTCCCTGGTCAGGCGCTCGGGCGCTGCCGAGCACGAGCGGAGACCGGCGCTTCTCGCGGCCTGGGTCGGCGCTCGGGAGCGAGCGCCGCTGCGGTCTGCGCGGCGGTTTGCCCAACGGAAGCCGCGCCGAGGCGGCGCGCGCGGCTGCTAGACTCTTCGCCCCCACGTCGTGGATCCAGCGGCCCCGCGCGCCGCACGCCGTCCTTGGAAACGATCGAAATCCAACGCTTCGAGCCCGCAGGCCCCGCACGGCCGCGCTCGCTGCTGATCGCCCACGATCTGTTCCGCAACGTGCGCTCGACCGCCCCGCTGGGCGAGGCCCTGGCCCGCGAAGGGTTCAGCGTGCTGGCCGTGGGGTTGCCCGGCCACGGCGAGAGCACCTGCCACAAGGGCGAGCTCGGCTTCTACAACTTCGAGGATTACGTCGGCCCGATCGCCCGGCGCCTCGAGCGCATCGAGCCGCGTCCGGTCGTGCTGACCCACGGCGCGGCCTCCCTGTTCCTGTGCCGGATCCTCGAGCAGCGCAAGGAAAAGGCCTTCCACGTGGGCGACCTGCCCGCCGCGATCTTCCTTTCGCCCCTCGGTCCCGAGGGCCTCAAGCCGATGGTGCGCGGACTCAAGCGCCGCCATCCCCTCGACGGGCGCTTGGGCTGGATGCAAAAGCAGGCCTATCGCTGGGTGCGCACGCCCCAACTGGCCGCCGAGCTGTTCTTGAGCCATCCCCAGGGCGTCGACCTGGCCGCCTACCACCAGACCGTCCAGGACGAGTCCTGGCGCGTGGTGGCCTCCCTGGCGCGCGGCCGGGAGATCCCGCCGCTCTACCAGCGAATGCCGGCCCGGGTGCTCGTGGGCGCCGACAGCCGGGTGTCGCCGCCGGCGGCAACGCTGCCCTTCGCGGAGTTCCTGGGAGTGGCCCTCGAAGAGCTGCCCCAGCGCGGCCACGACCTGCTGGCCGCGCCCGGCAGCGAGGCCCTCGCCCGCGACCTGACCGCCTGGATCGAGGGCCAGGGGCTCGACCGCTGACAGGCTGAGAAAGAATCGACTCGGGCTGCGCCCGAGCCGTCAGGACCGCTGGTCGCCGTGGTTTCGGGCCGCCCTCCGGCGGCCGCGCAGAATCTGACCACTGGGGCAGGCAGCACGGGCAGGCTGCCCGCCAGCCTCGGGCGAGTCGCAGGCGGTGCGGACTCTCAGGCCACTCGGTCGGCCCCGCGGGCCAGCTGCCAGCGCTGCAGCAGCGCGGAAAGCGCCGCCGGCGGCGCGCCGCCGGGGGCCTCCTTCCAGCGGAACTCGAGGCCCACGAAGAAGCCCGCCGCCATGGGGCGCGCCTGGCGCAGGGTCGCCGGCAGGTCGAAGCACAGCGGGGTCCCTTCGGGCCCCAAACAAGCGAAATGCAGCCGGCCGCGGGAGCCCGAACGGAGCTCGCGCGCCGCGTCCCGGGTGAACAGGCCGCCCAGGCCGAGCTCGGAGAGGTCCCACAGGTGCGCGGACAGGGCCGGCCCCTTTTCGGGCAACCAGCGCACTTCGATGCGCTGACCCTCCGGTGGGCGCGTGCGCTGCGCGCGGCGGCGTTCGTCGCTCATGGAAACGGGGCTCAGGCCGGTCGGGCCAGGCGCGGGGTGGCCGCCAGGTGCCGCTCGAGGGCCCCCAGCGCCGTCACGATCACAGCTCGGAAGTCGCAGTCGGGATCGTTGATCAGGGCGGCGTCGTTGATCAGCTCGCTGCTGGGCGAGGCCTGCAACAGGACCTCGGAAACCGCCGCGGTCAGGTTCTGGTTGCCGAGCGTGTGGACCAGCTGGGGCTGGCAGCGCGCAATCAGCGCCGAGAGGGCCACCCGCGAGCTGATCGAGAGCGACAGCCAGTCGCCGCCGCCGGGGGCCAGGATCATGGCGTCGACCGGCGGCCAGCGCTCGCCGAAGGCTTCGTAGGGCTCGTCGGGATCGACCAGCAGCAGCTCGAGCACGCGCTCGGCGCCGGCGGAGAAGCTGAACGTGAGGGCGCGCGCCGAGCGCGACAGGCACTTCGAGACCTGGCCTTCGGAGAGCGGCGCGGCCAGGGCGCTGAGCGCCAGCACGCCGGATTCGAGCGGCGCGACCAGCAGGAGCTGCAGCGCCCCGGGGGCATGCACCTCCGACAGGAAGCTGTCCAGCTCTTCCGCGCGCAGCAGCGCCAGTTCGCCCAGGTTGAAGGGGTCGGAAAGCGCCTGGGCCAGGGAGCGCACGTCTTCGGCGCTGGTGCGCTGGCGCTCTTCGAGAGCCGCCTGGAAACGCAGCTCCGGGGCGCAGTCGCTGGGCGCATCCGCGGGGCCGCCGTATTGATCGAGGCGCCGCGCCGCTTCCAGCATCAGGCCCGTCGGGCTGCCGAAGATCGTCTGGGGCACCTCCTGTTCGGAGCGGCCCGAGAGGAACTCGAACTCGCCCTCGGTTTCGGCGAACAGGCGATAGACCGCGTCGGGCCCCTGCAGGGTGGCGAAGGTCGCGTGGCGGATGCGGCCGTCCTCGAAGAACAGCGCTCCGCCGCCGCGGCGGGTCATGATCGAAAGCATGCCCGAACGCTGCCCGTTCTCGAGGATCGTCAGCAGGTCGGAAAAGGCCAGGCCGCGGAAGTTGCCCGCCAGCTCATAGCGCCGGCCGCGCCATTTCGAGCGCGCCAAGCGCACGCGGCGCATCAGCGCGTCGACGCGCGCCATCAGCTCCGGCACCGAGACGGGCTTCGAGAGCACGTCGTCGACGCCTTGCTGGAAGGCGGACACGCGCCGCGGAGCGTCGCCGCTGGCGCCCACGAAGAACACCGGCAGGGTGCGCCAGCGCGGCTCGCGGCGCAGGCGCCGCAGCAGCCCGAAGGCCTGCTCGAGGCCAGCGTCGGCGTCGGCGATGACCAGGTCGATGATCGTGTGGCCGAGCAGATAGACGGCGCCGTCGGCGTCGTGGGCCACATGCACCTGATAGCGGCCGCTGGAGGCCAGGGACTGCTCGAGCGCCTGGCGGGCGTCGGCGTCCGGGTCGACCAGCAGGATCCGGCAGTCGATGGCCCGGGGAGCGGCGGCGACTTCGGGCTCGGGCGGGGTGTCGGGCATGGGGGAGGCTCGGCCTGCGCCGACGGCTCCTGTTCGGTCCCGCGGGTCCGGCGACTTGAAGCCCGGGGGCGGCCCCAACGGGCAGGCCCCGGCGGCCCTTGGCCCCGCGGTCGCCGGCGGGGAGCCCGGGGCGGGGTGCCGCGGGCGCCACCGGTGGCTCGGGGAGCCCCCGGCGATGCATGCGCCTGGCCTGAAGGGCGCCCCGGGCCGAGGCGGTCTGTTGAGGGGCGCGGGGAACCGGGCGGGCCAGGACGGCGCGGCGCCGGGGCCTCCGCGCGGGCGCCGAACCTGCGGGGACCGCCTGGGCTTGGCCGAGCCGAGCCACAGCA
>JBIKLM010000237.1:0-6682 GCA_044359835.1 Planctomycetota bacterium | reverse complement strand
CCTCGATCAGCGACGGCATG
The DNA here is from genome assembly GCA_044359835.1 of Planctomycetota bacterium. GTDB lineage: Bacteria > Planctomycetota > UBA1135 > UBA1135 > JBIKLM01. The sequence continues at coordinate 6,662 of JBIKLM010000237.1, read as the reverse complement.
GCCAGACCGAGGCGCGCCTGGGCGGCTTGGCTGTCCCGGTCGACCAGATAACGCAAGAGTTCGAAGGCCTCGGGCTTGTGGGCGGAATCGCGCGCCAGGCACCAGGCCACCGGCAAGACGATCTGGTGGTCCCGGGCGCCCCGGGGCAGGGGCGCGAAGTCCCACTCGAAGCCGCCCTGCTCGCGGGGCGGGATGCTGCGATAGCTGGGCACCACCCAGCGCCCGAAGGGCCCCGCCAGGCCGACCTTGCCGGTCAGGAACACCGAGGGACCATCGGCCAGCTTGGATTTGCCGCTGGTCAGCGTGCGCTCCTCCAGATGGCGCCAGCGGTACAGGCGCTCGAGGGCCGCGAGGGCCGCCGGCTCGCGCAGCGCCAGGCGATCCCAATCGCCATCGATCACGTCGACGCCCTCGCTCAGCAGATAGGCCCGCACCACGAAGGGCCAGGTGACGAACTCGGCCCCCACACAGGGCTCCAGCTCGCCGGCCGCATTGCGCCGCTCGAGCCGCCCGACCGCCTGGGCGATGCGATGGAAGTCGTCCCAGGTCCAGCCATCGCCCGGGGGCTCGACCCCGGCCTCCGCCAGCAGATCCTTGTTGTAGTAGAAGCCAACCGGGGTGAAGTCCTTGGGGATGCCGAACAGCGGGCCGCGCCCCGCGCGCTGGCCATCGTGCCGGAAGGCCGCCACCGTGGCCGGGAAGTAGTCTTCGAGCTCGAGTTCGCCGCCCGCGAGGAACGGCTCGAGCGGTTCGAGCAGACCGGCCTTGACGAAAGCCGGCAGCCGTTCGGCGCCCACGTAGAACAGATCCGGCGGCTCGCCGGCCGCCATCATGGTCTGCAGTTTCGTGTAAAAGGATCCGGCGTCTCCGGGATTGATGCGCCGGACCCGGATGCCGGGGCGCGAGGCTTCGAAGCGCCGCAGCGAGGCTTCGACGATGGCGTTTTCTTCTTGTCCGGTCTCGCCCGACCAGTGCATCACCACCAGCTCGACCTGGCCGGGCCCCGCGCCCGTGCCGCTGCGGGAGAGCACCCGCGCGAAGGCCCACAGCACAGCCGCGACGGCCAGGATCTGGACCGCGCGGCCGAGGACCAGGCGGACTTGGCGGGCGAGGATCCTCGATCGGGGGGCTCGCGACGGGTCCGCCAAGGGCATGGCGCGTAGTATAGGGGCGCCTCAAGACCCGCAAGGCCCCACACGCTTCGATGCCGATCCGCGCGCTGCTGCTTTCCTGGACACTCCTCGCGGCTCCCGCCGCCCTGCGCGCCGACTGGCCGCCGGCGGTGCCGCTGGTCGAGCCGCCGCCCGTCGTGGAGGCGCAGGACCTGCCGCCCTCGATCACGGCCGAGCGCATCGCCCCCGGCCGCTTCCGGGTGCGCTTCGAGCTGGCGGGCCTGCGCTCCGGGTCCGTCGCGGCCTTGGTGGGCAGCTTCAACGGCTGGGATGCGGCCGCGACCCCGCTGCTGCTCCAGGGCTCCAGCGGCAGCGCCAGCCTGGAGCTTTCCGAGGGCCGCTACAGCTACAAATTCGTCGTGGACGGGCGCTGGTTCGAAGACCCCCGGAACCCGGCCCTCGAACCCGACGGCTACGGCGGCGCCAACTCGATCCTCGCCCTGGGGGCCTACCGCTCGGGCGCGCTGGCGCCCGCCGAACGCTTGGACGGAAACATCGACGCCGAAGGACTGGCCCACGACCCGACCCAGACCCGCTACGTCCAGCGCTCGGCGGGCGGGGCCGTGACCCTGCGGCTGCGCGCCAGGGCCAACGACCTCGAGCGAGCCTGGCTGGCCACCCCGGACGGCACGCGGATGCCGCTCGCGCGCCTCTTGGCCACGCCGCCCTTCGAATGGTGGGAAGTGCACCTGCCGGCGGGTCTGGCGGCCGCCAGCTACACCTTCCTGGTCGAGGACGGCGCCGGTCCGAGGCGTCTGCCGGATGTCTTCGCGCCCTCCGCCTGGCCGGCCCCGGGCCGGGCCACGCCCGCTTGGGCCAAGCAGGCCATCTGGTACCAGGTCATGCTCGATCGCTTCGACAACGGCGATCCGGCCAACGATCCGCCGGATGCGCTGCCCTGGAAGAGCGCCTGGTACAAGCCGAGCCCCAAGGAGCGCCGCAGCGGCGAATCCTTTTATCGCTTTTATGTGTTCCGGCGGCTGTACGGCGGCGACCTGGCCGGCCTGGAGCGGCGGCTCGATTATCTGCGCGACCTGGGCGTGAATGCGCTTTACCTGAATCCGGTCTTCGAAGCCGACACGCACCACAAATACAACGCCACCAACTATCTACACATCGACCAGCACTTCGGATTCCGCGGCGATTACGCCGCCGCGGAGGCCCGCGAGGACCTGCTCGATCCGAGCACCTGGACCTGGACCGATTCGGACCGGCGCTTCCTGGAGTTCCTGAAGGTCGCCAAGTCCAAGGGCTTCCGGGTGATCATCGACGGGGTCTGGAACCACGTGGGCATCCTGCACCCGGCTTTCCGGGACGTCCAGCGCCACGGATCGGCGTCGCGGTTCGCGGGCTGGTTCGACGTGACCTCCTGGGAACCGTTCATCTATCGCGGCTGGGGCGGCTACGGCGAGCTGCCGGCCTTCAAGAAGAGCGAGCGCGGCCTGGCCAGCGAAAGCCTGGTCCAGCACCTCTATGCGGTCACCCGGCGCTGGATGGATCCGGACGGCGATGGGGATCCGTCGGACGGTGTCGACGGCTGGCGCCTCGACGTGCCCAACGAGATCCCGCTGCCCTTCTGGGTCGATTGGTGCGCCCACGTGCGCTCGATCAACCCAGAGGCCTACATCAGCGGCGAGATCTGGGACCCGGCGCCCGAATGGCTCGATGGGCGCAGCTTCGACGCCCTGATGAACTACCCCTTCGCCCGGCAGGTCTTCGGCTGGCTCGCACCGCACCGCCAGCGCTTCAAGCCCAGCGAGGTGGACGCGCGCTTGGCCGAGCTCCGGCTGGCCTACGGGCCCGAGCACAGCGCGGTGCTGATGAACCTGCTGGACAGCCACGACACCGACCGGATCGTGTCGATGCTGGCCAATCCGAACCGCGGCTACGACCAGGAGAATCGCGAGCAGGATGGCGCTCCCTACGCCGCCGGCAAGCCCGGCCCCGAGTCCTACCAGCGCGCGCGCCTGGCGGTGCTGTTGCAGATGACCTACCCGGGCGCGCCGATGGTCTATTACGGCGACGAGGTCGGCATGTGGGGCAGCGACGATCCCAACAACCGCCGTCCGATGCTGTGGAAGGACCTGGGGCGCTACGCGGACTCCGGCAACGTGGTCATGGGGGAGCACCTGGCCTACTACCAGGGCCTGATCCGCCTGCGCCGCGAGCACAGCGCGCTCTCGACCGGCAGCTTCCGCACCCTGTTCACCGATGACGCCCGCGACCTGTGGGCCTTCCTGCGCGAGGACGAGCACGAGCAGGTGCTTGTGCTGCTCAACGCCTCCGGGCGCGACCAGCTCGCGACCCTCGACCTGGCGGCCCTATCCCTGCCGGGCGCCGAACCCTTCGAGCTGCTCTTCGGCCCGCGCCAGCTCCGCCCCTGGCCGACCCTGACGATCCCGGCAATCTCCGGCTTGATCCTGCGGAGGCCGCGCCACAGCGCGGGCTCTTGAGGTCGGTCGGCGCGTGCTCGCGGGGGCCGCGCCCGCGGCCTTGGCCTGGGGGCAGCGGAGCGAGCGGGCTTGGACCGGCGCCCCTGAGTGCCCGTCAGCGCTGCCGCCGCGGCAGCCAGAGTTCGGCGAAGATCAGCAGGCAGCCCAGGCTCTGGGCGGCGAAGAACGTGGCGCCGCCGGCCATCAGGATCGGGGCGTAGCCGGGGGTCACGCGGGCGATCAGCCAGCCGGAGACGTCGATCAGGAGGCCCAGGCCGCCCAGGGCCATCGGCAGGCTGGCCAGGCCGCGCGGGAAGCGCGAGAGCAGCGCCAAGAGACCCACGGCCAGGGCCATCAGGGCCATGGCGGGCGCGTGGGTGTGCAGGGAGGTGATCAGGATCTCGTAGGGCGTCGGGCGGATTTCCTTGTCGGAGATCAGCGGCGCCAGGTCGACCCAATAGGCCAGGGAGATCTGGCCGATGGTGGGGTCGACCGCATCGCCGGCGTGGCAGGCGCCGCAGTGGGCAGCGATCAGCTCGGCCGGCGCTTGGTCGCCCAGGTCGATGTCGTCGTAGGTCTCGAGGATCCGGTCGCTGCTCAGCCAGGCGTTGAGGCTCGCGATGGCGCTGGCGGGCACGGCGGCCAGGCTGGGGTGCTCGGGCGCCCGTCCGCCGAGCACCGCGCGCAGCGGCGAGGGCAGGGACAGGCCGTGGTAGGCGCCCTCCACATCGGCGACCGTCAGACTGCTCTTGTCCCCGTCGTGTTTGGCGTGGTGGTCCTCGATGTGGCGCAGGGACGCCCACAGGCCGAGGCCCAGCACGGCCAAGGTCGCGCTGAGGCCGAGCTTGGCCAGCAGCGGCAGGCGCGAGAGCTCGAGCCCCGCGCCGAAGGAAGGTCCGCCGGGTGCGGTCGCCGCCATGGGCTCAGGCCTCCTCGAAGGCCGGGCCGCCGATCGACACGGAAGCGCCGCTCGTGATCGCGCGCTGGGCCGCGTGGGCCACGGCCACGGCGCGGGCGCCTTCGCTGGCGTCGACCGCGGCCGGTCGGCCCTCGAGGATCGAGGTCAGGAAGGCGTTCAGGCCGTAGTAGAGCGGCGGGTGCTCGAGGGCCACGCCGTCCTTGAGCTTGTCCTGGGCGGCCAGCTTGGTCGCGTCGGCGATCAGGGTGATGCCCTGCTCGTTGGCGAAGGACTGGCGGTTCGCATAGACCTCCCAGCCCTGGGTGGGGGCGTCGGCCTCCTTGAACAGCCAGCCGCGCGTCCAGGCCAGCTTGATCGCGCCCTGGGTGCCGCTGATCAGCTCGAAGTCGCTGTCGAAGGAGTTGGCCAGGCTGGCTTCGTACTGCAGCACCTTGCCGCCGGGGAACTCGAACTGGCAGTGAACCGTGTCGGGCAGCTCGCGGCCGTCCTGGTGGAGCTGGATCGAGCCGAAGCCGCTGACCCGCGTCGGGTAGGCCCCCAGGAACCAATGGAACACGTCGAGCTGATGCAGGCCGACCTCGCCGATCAGACCCAGGGAGACCGCGGGGTCGAGCTTCCAATCGAGCAGGCGCTGCTCCTCGGGGTTGCCGGCGGGCGTGCGCCAGGAGGTCTTCTTGCGCCATTGCGCGCGCATGGCCACCGTGTCGCCGATCGAGCCCGTCTTGTAGAACTTGTTGGCCAGCAGATAGATCGGGTCCAGGCGACCCAATTGGCCGACCTGCAGCACGTTCAAGGCGCGCTTGCCGGCCGCGGCGATCGCCAGGGCGTCCTCCGGCGAGTGGGCCAGCGGCGCTTCGACGTAGACGTGCTTCTTGGCTTCCAGGGCCGCCAGCACCAAGTCCTTGTGCAGGTGCGTCGGCGCGGCGATCAGCACGGCATCGAGGCCGGCCGACTTTTCGAGCATTTCAGCCTGGCTGGCGAAACCCACGGCGCCCTTGGCGCGCTTGAGCCCCGATTCGAGCCGGGAGGCCAGCGGGTCCGCCAGGGCCACCACCTCCGCGGCCTCGAATTTCTGCAATTCGGCCAGCATGGCGCGGCCCTGGCGACCGACGCCGACCAGGCCCAGCTTGAGCGGCGCGCCCGAGGAGCGCGCCTCGGCCGGCAGGAATTCAGGGGACAGGGCCAGGGCGGCGGCGCCGGTCAGGGCGCCCCTCAGGAAGTCACGGCGGTGGTGCATCGGCGGGGGAAGCGCCCGGCTCGGGCGGGGCGCCTACATTAGCCGCTCGACGCCGGACGCGCTCGCCAGCTCGGGCCAGGGCCCGTCCGCCAGCAGCAGGGCGGCCGTGGACCACAGGTCCGCGCGGGTCGCATCCCGGGCGCGCACGGCCGCCAGGGCCTGGGCCGCAGGCGGGGGACCGCCGCGCGGATCCTGGACATGCAGGCCGCCATCCCGGACGACCTGGCGGCGCTGGCTGGATGCCGAGAAAGCCCCGTCGACCAGCTCGAATTCGCGCCGCTCGCCGCTTTCGAGGTCCAAGGCGAAACGCCAGGCGCGCTGGCCGGGAGGCGGGCCGAGGGCCAGCAGGGTCGACGTGCCGCCGTGCAGCAGCGCGCGCTCGACCCCTCCGGCGCGCAGGGCCTCGCCGGCCCGATCGAGCGCATAGCCCTTGCCGACCGCGCCCAGGTCCAGCTCGCTGCCGGCCGGTTCGAGGCGCGCCAGGCAGCGCTCGCGATCGAGCCACAGCTCGCCGCCGGTGCGCCAGAGCAGATCGAAGGCCCCGCCCGTGGCCTGCTTGGCTTCGAGGCACAGGGCCAACAGCTCGACCAGCTCCGGCAGCAGCTTGAGCGGCGGCCCGCCGGCCGCGCGCGAGAGCCGCGCGACCGCGGCGCTGCGCACGAAGCGCGAGAGCAGCGCCTCGCTCTCCTCGATCGCTTCGAGGGCCGCTTCGCCCGCGGCGCGCAGCCCGCGGGCCTCGTCGCCGCACAGCACCAGCTCGAAGCGTGTGGCCATGGCCTCCACGGCTAGGGTCAAGGTCTGCATGGCGGGCGGGCAGGCCAGCGGGCCTGCGCCCCCCCCGTGGGGGCCCAGGCCGGCTGCGGACGCGTCAGAGGCAGCGATCGGCGCGCAGCGCCGATCGC
>JBIKLM010000236.1:0-6694 GCA_044359835.1 Planctomycetota bacterium | reverse complement strand
TCTCCTCGGGGCCCTCCCGGTCTGGCTGCATGGCGAGGTGCGCTCGGGCTTCGTGATCGGCCTGGGCACGGGCATGACCGCCGGCGCGCTGCTGCTCGACCCGGCCCTCGAGTCCCTCGAGGTGGTCGAGATCTCGAGCGCTGTGGTCGCCGCCAGCGCCTGGTTCGAGCCCTGGAACCAGGGGTTGCTGGCGGATCGGCGCCTCGAGCTGCGCCTCGGCGACGGACGCCATCGCCTGCGCACACAGGCGCAGCGCTTCGATCTGGTCACCTCCGATCCGATCCATCCCTGGACGCGCGGATCCAGCGATCTTTACGCCCTGGAACATTTCCAAGCCATGGCGGCGCACCTGCGGCCGCGCGGGGTCGCCTCCCAATGGCTGCCGCTGTATCAGCTTTCCGAACAGGACCAAAAGACCATCATCGCCACCTGGTGCGCGGCCTTCCCGCAGGTGTCCGCCTGCCTGAGCGCCTACGACCTGGTGCTGCTCGGGGCCAACGACCGCCCCTTGGATCCGGTGGATCCGCAGACCGGCCAGCCCTGGCCGGTCGGGGCGCTGCTGACCGCAGCTCTCGCGCCCCTGGGCATCGCGGACGGCTGCGATCTGGCGGCCCTGTGGGTCGCCGATGATTCACGTCTGCGCGCCTACGCCGAGGGCGTTCCGCCGATGCGCTCGGACCGGCCCGTGCTCGAGTTCCGCGCGCCGCTCTCGTTCGCCCGGGGCTATTCCCGGCCGACCCTGGCCTGGGCCGCCGAACCCGCAGAGGGCCTGCCCCTGCCCGCCTGCGCAGAGGCCCCCGCCGCGCGGCTCCGTTCCCTCGTGCAGCGCTTCCTGGAGGACAGCCGCAGCGACTGGCGCGCAGCCGCCCAGGCCTATGGGGACGCCCTGGTGCTGCCGGCCGTCCGCTGACCGGCCCCCCGGCCTGACAGCGGCCGACTCGAGCGGGGCAGGGCCCCTGGCGAATGCCCGCGGGGGGGGAGCGGGCGGGGGGAGCGGGCGATGGATCCATCCCGCCGGCCGCCTCCCGCTGCGGACCTAGGGGGCCGCCGGGGCGCTGCCCAGGAAGCGCTGGGCCTCGCTGTGATGGACTCCGGGCCGCAGCGGCGCCTCCTGGTTCAGGTAACCGCCGTGGATGTAGGGGCAGGTGCCGCAACGCCCCTCGTAGCGCCGCTTGTGGAGCCGCAGGCGGAGCAGCCGGTACCAGTCGCTGTTCCAGATCTCCCCCAGGTCCCGTTCCAGCACGCTCAATTCCGGCGTCAGGCCGAAGGAGCAGGCATCCACCTGGCCGTCGGCGCGGATCTTGACCTCGAAGAACGGATCGCTGCAGCCCAGCTCCTGCGAGTGCGGGCCGAGCTCGTGGATCTCGGCGAGGCGCTCGGCCGCGTTGTGCTCGTTCTCGGCGAACATCGAGCGGAACAGGATCAGGCGGCTGCCATGGCGCTCGCAGCGCTGGCGGCCCTCGCGGATCAGGCCGTCCACATCGAGCCCCCCATAGACGTTTTCGCCCCGCAGGGTCTCGTAAAACACGATCAAGGGCTGGACGTGCACTGCGTGGATGCGGGCCTTGGGCAAGAGGTCGTCCAAGAGCTCCAGGAGCTCCCCGGCGTTGCTGCGCATCAGCGTCACGGCCAGGCCGATGTGCGGGGTTTCGCTGGAAAGCTCGCGCTTGACGCGGTCGAGCAGCAGCAGCCGATCGCGCAGGACCGCGTAATCGACGCCGCGCACGCGGCGGTTCAAGTCCTTGCCGTCGAAGGAGATCGCCACCGAATGCACACCGGTCTCGACCAGCATGCGGCAGCGCGCTTCGGTCAAGAGCAGCCCGTTGGTGTTGAAATTGATCTCGGCCCGGCCCGCGGAGACTGCTTGCACGGTCCAGTCGAAATGCGAGGCCAGCAGCGGCTCCCCGACGATGTTCAGGTTGACGAAGCGGGCCCGGTGGAGCCAGGGCATCAGGCGCTCGAGGGCCGCTTTGGGCAGCTCCCGTTCGGCCTGGTGCACGGGCAGGCCATAGTCCTTGCTGCAATGCACGCAGCGCAGGTTGCAGCGGCCGGTCAACTCGAGGAAAATCTGCTGCGGCGGGGTCTGGACGATCCCCGTCGCGGGATCGAACTGGATCAGGCGTTCTTTGATCATCGATTGGGACAGATCGGCTCAAGTCGAGCACAGGGACGCACCGCCGCGCTCCGGCACGCCGCAGGAAAAAGACCCGCGACTACATGGAAAGGGCCGGAATCCGCAGCAGTCCCTCCATGGTACCGCGGTCGCGAGCCAGCGCCAGGGCCTCGAAAGCTCGCTCGAAGGCCTGAAAAGACAGCTCGAGTTCCGCCTCCCCGTGGGCCAGGCTGGGCAGGAAGCTGCCGTTCGAGAGCACCCCGTGTTCCAAGCAGACCTGCAGGAACAGGGCCTGCAGGGCCAGGGGCGCAAGGCCGGGCAGGGGCCCGGCGGAGAAGGTCAGGCGGGCGGGCAGGCCGACCAGCTCGACGGGCAGGCCATGGAGCGCGGCCCGCGCAGCGAAGCCCCGCCGCAGTTGGGTCCCGATCCGCGCCGCGTGGCCGCTGGCGTCCCGCTCGAGCTGCACCTCGAGGGCCGTCCGCGCAGCCGCAAGGCTGGCCCGCTCGCCCCGGAAGGTCAGGCCGTAGCCCACATGCACGATCTCGCGCAGCAAGCGTTCGGGCCCCAGCACCGCCGAAAGCGGCAGACCGTTGGCCAGGGCCTTGCCATAGCAGACCAGATCCGCCCGCACCCCGAAGGCCTCCTGGGCTCCGCCGGGAGCGAGGCGCAGACCCGTGACCACCTCGTCGAAGATCAGCACCGCCCCGTGGGCGCGGCATTGGTTCGCGAGCCCCTGCAGGTAGCCGGGAGGGGGCTGATGGAACCCGGCCGGCTCGAGCACCACCGCCGCCAAACCGGGCGGCGCCCGCAGCAGGGCTTCGATCGCGCCCAGATCGCCGTAGGGAAAGGCGACCACGCTGCTGCGCAGGGACTCGGGAAACCCGCGCGTGGCCGGCAGGCTGGCCAGGTACCAATCGTGGAAGCCGTGGTAGCCGCAGACGGCCACCCGTTCCCGGCCGGTGGCGGAGCGCGCCAGGCGCACGGCCAGGGCCAGGACATCGGAACCGTTCTTGCCGAAGGCCAGGCCCTCGGCGCCTGGCACCAGGGCGCGCAGACGTTCCGCCAGCTCGATCTCCAGCGGCTGCAGCAGGGACAGGAGCGGCGCCCGGTGGGCCTCGCGCTGCAGGGTCCGCTCCAGGGCGGGGTGGCGATAGCCGAGCAGAACGGGGCCGAAGCCCATGATCCAATCCACGTAGCCGCGGCCGTCGCTGCAGCGCAGCCGGGCCCCGCGGCCGCTGCTGGCCAGCAGCGGATAGAGGCCATCGGGGTAGCGCAGAGCCCCGTGGGTGACCGAGTAGGTGCCCGCCGCGAGCACCCGGTTGGCGCGCTGCCACCCGGCCAGGGTGTGCGCATCCGGCGCCTCGGAAATCGGCGCCGCACCCGGGCGCAGGGCGCTCACGGAGAGCAGGCTGGGCTCCGGCGGCGCCAGCCCGTAGCCGAGGCGTTCGAGCAGGGGCTCCAGCCCAGCCAAGAGCTCGCTGGCCCGTTCCGGCGCAAGCTCGCCCAGGTGGCGGCCCACGCCACCGTCCGCGCGGGTGCCGTGCCGCCGGGCGAGTTCGAGCAGCTCGCCCGGCGGGACCTCCGGCGCCGGCTCGCGCACTGCGAGGGATCGCAGGACAGCCCCCACGACGGCCTGCGGATCGCGGCGGAGGTCTTCGTAGCGCAGGATCCCCGCGGGCCCCAGCCGGGCGAGGGCCCCCTCGGCGAAGGCCCGCCAGCGGGCGAGGTGGGCTTCGAGCGGGACCCGCAGCCAGGGGTAGGCCGCGGCGATCTCCGGGCGCTCGGCGTACGCGCGGGCCGAACAGACGTAATCCAGCGGATGCCGCAGCAAGCAGAAGGCCCGCCCGCCGCCGAACAGCTCCAGCGCGAACTCGGCCGCCTCGGGGTGCGGCAGCTTCTCGCCGAACCAAAGATAATCCCGGTCGGAGAAACGCGCCGAGTAGGCGGACAACAGGTAGGCGCGCAGGCCCTGGGCCAGGGCCGGCCAGAGTTCCCCCGGGGCGCCGGGGGCCAGCAGCCCCGGCAGCTCCACCGGCCGCTCCAGATCGAGTCGCAGGCTCTGGCGTCGGTCGATCCCCGCCCAGCGGGCCATGGCCCAGGCCTGGTCGAAGATCCCCCACTCGTCGGTCAGGGCCAGGGCCGGGTGGTCGCGCAGCAGACGCCAAAGCAGCGTCGTGCCCGAGCGCCCCGGCGAAAGCAGGAACAGGGGAGCGGGATCGGTGGTCACCGGATCGAGGCTAGCAGCCGGCCCGGCCGCCCGCCGGGTTCCGGCCCACGGCGGCTGCCGGCCGGACCGGGGATCGGGCTGCGCCGAGCCCTGCTCCGTGCGCGGCCGCGCCGGACCCGCTGCCCGGCGCGTATAGTGGCCGCCTTCGCTGCAGGACCCCCCCATGAAAATCGCGCTGACCGGCGCCACCGGCTTCATCGGTGGCTACATGGCCAAAGGCCTCCTGGCCGCGGGCCACGACATCCGCATGCTCTGCCGCCCAGGCCGCGAGGAGGCCTTGCCCCAAAAGCCCGGCAAGCGTCCCGACGGCCGCCTGGTCGAGGCCCACCTGGGCGACCTCAAGGAGCGCGCCTCCTTGACCGGCTTCCTCAAGGACGTGGACCTGCTGCTGCACCTGGCCAGCGCCCACGACCACATCCCCGACGCCGAGATGCGCGCCATCAACATCGGGGGCACCGAGAGCCTGCTCGAGGAGGCCAAGCGCAACGCCCCCAAGCACTTCCGCTTCTGGGTGATCTCCTCGGCGGTCATCGGCGCGCCGGTCTACAGCTATTACCGGGACACCAAGCGCATCCAAGAAAAGATCATCAAGGCCGAGCGCTTCGAGTGGGCCTCCTTCCGCCCGACCCTGGTCTACGGCGTCGGAGACCATCGCCACACGGCGCCCCTGCTGCGCCGCTGCGGCGCCAAGGGCGGCAAGCTGGTCGTGCCCCACGACGGCCTCTCGCGCATCAACCCGGTCCACGTGGACGACGTGGTCGATGCGGTGATCCGCTTCTTCGACTTCGAGCGCGGCGTCGATTGCATGTACGAACTCGCCGGCCCCAAGGGCATCCCCTACAACGAGTTCATCGACGTGACGATCGCCGCGGCCGGCGGTGGCGTCAAGCGCAAGAACATCTCCAAGAAGTGGGCCGACCTGGCGATCTTCTTCAAGGGCCTGTTCACCGACGTGACCGAGGAGCGCCGCGCGTCGGCCTACTTCTCCCTGCACCACGAGCACGACATCCAAAACGCCGTCTCGGAACTCGGCTGGCAGCCGCGCACCTATGCCGAAGGCATCCGCCAGGTCGCAGCGACCGACTGGTGGAAATTCGACGCCGAGGGCAAGCGCTTGCTGGATTGAGCGCTCGCTCGATCGAGCGGACCGCGGCCCGCCGGGACGGCGACCCCCGACTCGGCCATCGCAGCCCCGCGATCGCTGAAGCCCGGCGGTTATCGCGGGAAGGGGTCGACCTCCGGGGCGCTGGTGGGCCTGGCTGACCGCCGGGCACCGCGCCGCCGCAGAGGCCGCGGCTCCTCGGGTCCGAGCCGCGGGGCCCCGGGGATCAATCCTCGTCCTGCCGCAGCTTGGCCAGCACCGAGAAGTCTTCGATCGTGCTGGTGTCGCCGGTCGTCTCGCGTCCGGCGGCGATGTCGCGCAGGAAGCGGCGCATGATCTTGCCCGAGCGCGTCTTGGGCAGCACTTCGCTGAAGCGGATCTCGGCCGGGCGCGCCAGGGCGCCGATCTCCTTGACCACGTGGGCCTGCAGGGCCTTGATCAGGTCGGGCCCGATCTCCGCCCCCTTGACGGGGGTCACGAAGGCGCAGATCGCTTCCCCGGTCAGGGGATCCGGCCGGGCCACCACGGCCGCCTCGACGACCGCATCGTGGCTGACCAGGGCGCTCTCGACCTCCATGGTCGAGAGGCGGTGCCCCGAGACGTTGAGCACATCGTCCACGCGTCCCAGGATCCAGAAATAGCCCTCTGGATCGCGCCGCGCGCCGTCCCCGGGGAAATAGATGCCGGGGAAGCGCTTCCAATAGTTCTCCACGTAGCGCTGCCGATCGCCCCAGACCCCGCGCAGCATCGACGGCCAGGGGCGCCGGATGACCAGGTAACCGCCGTGGCCCGGGGGCAGCTCGCGACCCTGGTCGTCGACGATGGCCGCATCGACCCCGAAAAACGGCCGGGTGGCCGAGCCGGGTTTGGTCGTGGTGACCCCGGGCAGCGGCGAGATCATGATCCCGCCCGTTTCCGTCTGCCACCAGGTGTCGACGATGGGGCAGCGGCCGCCGCCGATGGTCTCGTGGTACCAGACCCAGGCCTCCGGATTGATCGGCTCGCCGACGGTCCCGAGCAGCCTGAGGCTCGAGAGGTCATGGGCGGCGGGGTGCTGGTCGCCCCAGCGCATGAAGGTGCGGATGGCGGTCGGAGCGGTGTAAAAGATCGAAACGCGGTGTTTCTGGATCAGCTCCCAGAAGCGCCCCTCGTGGGGCGTATTGGGCGTGCCTTCGTAGATCAGCACGGTGGCGCCGTTCATCAAAGGGCCGTAGACCACGTAACTGTGCCCGGTGATCCAGCCCACGTCGGC
>JBIKLM010000235.1:0-6714 GCA_044359835.1 Planctomycetota bacterium | reverse complement strand
GCCGGACGCTACGGGCAGGTGCTGCGCTCCAGCGGCCAGCGCGAGCCGGCCTATGCCATCACGAACGTGGACGAGTATTTCGCCGAATTGAGCGAGGCCTACTTCTGGGTCAACGACTTCTATCCCTTCGTGCGCGCGGAGCTCCGGGAGCACGATCCAGCAGGGTATGCGGCCGTCGAGGCTGCTTGGGGCCTGTGAGCGGGGGGGACGGGCGAACGCCTGCGCAGCTGCGCGGCTGGGCCGGACGGGGCGCTGCTGCAGAGCGGGCGAGAGAACAAACTCGGTGGGCTGCGCGGCGATTCATCGCCTGCGGCGCACTCTGGGCCTTCGGCGCATCCGGCGCCTTCGGGCAGACGCTGGGGGATCTGCAGGAGGAGATCCGCGAGAGCTTGGGCAATACCGAGTTCGCCAGCTATTTCGCCGTGCTCGGCCTCGCGGCCAGCGAATACGAGCTCTCGGGGGGATCGCTCGAAGTCGATGGCACGCGCCTGAATCGCTTCGCCCTGCCCTACCGCCGCCGCTGGCTCGAGGACGACGATCGGCTCGGCTTCTATGCGGAGGGGGTGCTCGGGTTCGCCCGCGCCAAGGAGAGCGCGGAAGACATTTATTCCGGTGCCGTGCCGGGGTTCGAGACCTCGGTCGAGGCGGACTGGACCACGGCCGGCGGGCTGGTCGGCATCGGCCCCATCGTGAGGCCCGCGCCGGACCTGACCGCGACCTGGGTCGCCAGCGTGGGGCTGGCCCATCTCGAGAGCCGGGCCCGCTACGCAGGCCCCGGGGCGGCCGTGACCCAAGCGCTGCTGGACGGCATCGGCTTCAACTGGGAGGCCTGGGCCGGCACGGTCGGCAGCGCCGCGCGCTTGGATTGGACCCGCCAGCTCTCCAGCGCGCTGCAGGCCGAAGCCGTGCTGCGCTACGACCTGCGCTGGAGCCGCACCCTGGAAACCGATGATCCGGCCCAGGACTTCGCTTCGCGCCTGCAGGTGCTGACCCTGCGCGGCGACCTGTTCGGGCCGACCCGCTGGCGCTGCTACGGCCGCACGGTCGATTGGCGTTGTTACGCCGGCTGGCAGCGCTTCACGGAGGGTTCGCTGCTCGGTGAGACCCAGATCTTCGAGCTGGGAGCCGGGCTGGAGCTGGGCCTGCCTTCCGCGATTCCCTGGCTGCGGGAGGCGGTCCTGAACGGGGCCCTGCTGCTGGGCGAAGAGCTGAGCGGCTGGAGCCTGGGCGTGAGCTTCGGCCTCTAGGGGCGGTCTCCGGGGATCCGCGCTCCCGGCGCGCCGGCCTGGGCTCGCCGGCGGGTTCCTGCGCGCCGTCCTCCGGGCCGCTGCCGCTCCCGCGGACCGGGGTATCCTGCTCGGCCATGACCTCGCGCGCAGCACCCGCGGCGCCCCGCCGCCGGCATCCGCTCCTGGCCGCCTTGGCGCTCTCGATCGGCGTTGCCCTGGCGCTGCTCACGGCCGAACTGGCGCTGCGCGCCTGGCCCCCCGCGCTGATCGCCGAAGCGGGGCTGGAGGCGCGGCTGCCGAGCGACCACCATTTCCAGCCGGACAAGAATCAGTATCGACTGGATCCGGGGCTCGGCTATCTGCCTCGGCTCGGCGAAGGTCGCTACACCGAGCTGGGCACGGTCCGCAACGACTACGCCACCGAAAAGCCGCCGGGCGTCGAGCGGATCCTGTTCCTGGGGGATTCCGTGACCCATCGTGGGCTGATCATCGAGGCCCTGCGCCGGCAGCTCGGCGATGCCGGGCGCGAGTTCTGGAACGCCGGCGTCGAAGCCTATGGAACGGCCCAGGAGGTCCAATACTTCGAACGCTTTGGACTGCCGCTCGCCCCGGACCGGGTGATCCTGACCTTCCACCTGAACGACTTCGAGGTCACGCCGGCCCTGTTCCTGGACGACGATGGCCAGGTGGTGGTGTTCCTGCCCAAACAACCCCGCAAGGTCGATCCCCGGCTGTTCAAGCACAGCTACCTGTACCGCTGCTACCTGGGCTATGGCATGCTGCGCAGCAACGGCGCGTCGGCGGAGGCCGGGATGGCGCAGGAGATCCAGGGTGCCCTGCGCCGGCTGCGGGATGAGTGCCGGGTCGCCGACATCCGCCTGCAGGTGCTGGTGATGCCCCTGCTCGGTCCCACCGACGATCTGCCCGAGGCCTGGCGCGAGGGCATCCCGCGCCGCCTGGCGCGCATCAGCGAGATCCTGGAGGGGCTCGGCATCGAGCACCTCGACCTGTCCGACGCCCATGGAGCCGCCCTGGCGGCGGGCCTCGACGTCCGCGAGAGTCCCGCGGACCCGATGCATCCGAGCCCCGCAGCCGCGCACTTCTTCGCCGAGGCGATGCTCGCCGCCGGCTGGTTCGGCCCGCGCTGAGGGCGCCCCGCAAGAATCCCCCGGGCATGCCCCTCGTCGAACGCCGCGCTCGCGCAGCCAACAGACGCCGCCCCCGGACTTCGGGCGCGGCGCCGGGCCCGCCGCCCGCCAGGGAACTTTCGGCCCAGCCGGTCCCTCTAGAGCCGTTCTAGCCCCCCGAGCCCCCCGCGATGATGATCCTGACCGCGCTGTTGATGGCCTCTTGCCCGCAGGCCGAAGCCGCCCCGGTGGAGCGCCAGCTCCTGGCGATCCGCGGTCCGCTCGCCCCGGGGCAAGAGCAGGCGCTGGTACGCCTGGTCGACTTCTACGGCGATTTCGGGCGCATCGCGGTGGCCGAGGGGGATCTGGGCCAGCGCGAGAAGCTGGCCGCGCTCGGATTCGAGTTCGAGTCCCTCGGCAGCTGGCCGAAGAGCGCCCGGCTGGTGGTGCTGGGGGCCGAGCAGGCCACGGGCTTCCGCAGCGTGCGGCTGTTCGAGCACGCCGGCCAGGAGCTGCGCGCGGTGCCCCTGGCGGAGGCCCTGCGGCACGGGCACCTGCTGACCGGTTGCCACGCCCATGCGATCGCGCCGGTGGAGCGCCGCGCGGCCTTGCCGACCCGCTTCGAGGCCCCGCCGATCGGCCCGGGCGGCGTGTTGCTCGGGAGCGCCTTGCAGCCGGCAGCGGCCGGCCGTTCCGGCGCCGCGGCCACGGCCCTGACGACCTCCGCGGATCCGCGCATCGCGGCCCTGATCGGCCAGGTGTCCGGGGCCAACATCCAGGCCACGGTGGCCCAGCTGGCCAGCTACACCACCCGGCGCTCCACCAGCCCGCAGCTGCTGCAGGCCCAGGCCTGGCTCGAGTCGCGCCTGGCGACGATCCCGGGCCTGGTCGTGACCAAGCACACCTGGGACGGGGCCCATGCCCCCAACCTGATCGCCGAACTGCCGGGCAGCGATCCGGACCGCGTGGTGGTGCTCGGGGCGCACCTCGATTCGATCAATCTCTCGGGCAGCACGCTGCCCGCCCCCGGCGCCGACGACAACGCTTCGGGCTCCGGCGGCCTCTTGGAGCTGGCCCGGGTGCTGGCCGCCGTGGACTTCGAGAGCACGCTGCGCTTCGTCTGGTTCAGCGGCGAGGAGTTCGGCTTGCTGGGCGCGGACGCCTACGCCAAGAAGCTCCTGGCGGACGGCGATCAGCCCCTGGCCATGCTCAACATGGACATGATCGCCCACCGCGCCGTGGGTGACGCCCTGGACCTCGACCTGGCGACCAACAACACCGATCCGGGCCTGACCCAGTTCGTCAAGGCGGTCGCAGAGACCTACGTGCCCAGCCTGCCGGTCGTGTTGGGGGTGCTGACCGCCGGATCGTCGGACCACGCGGCCTTCCAGGCCAACGGGATCCCGGCCGCGTTCCTGTTCGAGGACCTGACCTCCTTCAGCCCGGTGATCCACACGTCCGGCGACGTGCTCGGGCCCACCAGCGCCAACGACTTCGTGCTGGCCGAGCGCATCGCCCGCGTGTGCTTGGCGACCGCCGCGGAGATCGCCGAGCCCCTCGATCTGAGCCTGGCCCACACGCCGCTCGCCGACAGCAGCGACGCCAGCGGACCCTATCCGCTGTCGGTCGCGGTCAGCTCCTTGACCGGTTCCAGCGTCGCCGCGGTCGAAGTCCGCTGGCGGGTCGGCGGCGGTCCTTGGCAGAGCCGCGACCTCTCGCGCTCGGGCGCGGGGCCCTGGGTCGGCTCGCTGCCCGCCGCCGGCAGCCCCGCCGAGTTCGAGTACTACCTGCTGGCCAGCGACGCCAACGGTTATCCCGAATGGCTGCCCGAGGGGCTGACGCCGGGCGCCAAGACCCTGCGCTTCTCCGTGGGCAGCTTCACGCCGGCCTTCGTGGACGGCTTCGAAACGCCCACGGACAACGGCTGGACCCACGTGCAGATCGCCACCCAGGACGACTGGCAGCGCGGCCTGCCGGCCGGCAAGGGCGGCGACCCGAAGCAGGCCTTCGCGGGCACCCGTGTGTGGGGCAACGACCTGGGTCCCAGCGGCTTCAACGGCCTGTACCAGCCGAACGTCGAGAACCGCCTCGAATCCCCGGCGATCAACCTGCTGGGCAAGTCCAACGTGCACCTGCGCTATCGGCGCTGGCTGACCGTCGAAGACGGCGCCTTCGACCGCGCCCGCATCCTGGTCGACGGCGTGCAGGTCTGGCAGAACCCGGTGGGCGGCGGCGACGACCACTTCATCGACGCGGCCTGGGTGCTGCACGACCTCGACATCTCGTCCCTGGCGGATGGCGACCCGAGCCTGCGGCTGCGCTTCGAGCTGCGTTCCGACGGCGGGCTCGAGTTCGGCGGCTGGAACCTCGACGACGTGTCCCTGGTCGAGGTCGGCCCCGGGAGCACCAAGAACTTCGCCGCCGACGCCCTGCACCTGTCCACGGGCCAGGGCGCGGCGATCGGGCTGACCCTCGATGGCGGCCTGGCCCTCGCCGGTCGGCCCTACCTGATCGCCGGCGGCCTGAGCGGCGCCGCGCCCGGCATCTCCCTGGACGGCACCGCGATCCCCTTGGCGCCCGATGCGGTGACCAGCGCGCTGCTCGGCTTGGTCAACACGCCCGTGGCGCCCGGCTGGCTCGGGCAGCTCTCGCCCCAAGGCCGCGCCCAGGCCGGCTTGAACCTGGGCCCGCTCGCGCCCAGCCTGGTCGGCCAGCGCCTGCGGCTCCTGTGGTTCACCCTCGCTCCGACCCAGTTCGTGAGCCAGCCGCTCGAGTTCGAATTCGTGTTCTGACGGGCCCAGCCTAGGTCGACCCGGGTTGCGTCACCCGCGAGCGGCGTCGCTGCCGGTCCGCCGCCGCGGCTTCCGGCTCCCCGAGCGCCAGGGTGCCGCGGCCCAGCCCTCGGGAGGCCCCAACGTCGGCATCGGCGCGGGCGCCGAGGGAGCGTTCGGTGAGGGTCCCCGTGCGGCTCCAGGGCCGGCGTCCGGGGCTTCGGAGGTCGCAGCCGGGACGCGGGCGGCGTGGGGTTGGCTTGCCCGTAGGAGGTTTGCGGGCTGTCGGGTCGAACCGCGCGCCATGCCCCTCAAGGTGTTGGTCAATGCAACCACGCTGCCTGCTCACACCCAGAGGATCATCACGGGGCGTACCTTTCCGTCGTGGCCGGCACTGCTGCGCGGTTTTCGGCGCGGCTTGGTGGCGGGCAAGCCCTTCCCCAGTTTGGGGCGCGAGACCGGCGGCGAGGTCTATGGCGAGCTGCTGGAGCAGGTCCACTCCCCAGAATTCGACCTCTTGGATCGTCACGAGGGCGAGCGCTGGGAGCGCTTGCGCGTGGAGGTGCAATTGGGACCTGGACACAGCCAGCCCGCCTGGGTCTGGTTGCTGGGGCGCCCTGAGGCGGCTGGGTGACCCGGCAGGACTTCGACCTCGATCGCTACCCCCGCTACGACCTGGAAGCCTTTTCCGATCAGCTCGGTCTGCCGCGCTGATCGGCGCTCCGGAGGGCCCGCGTGGAGCACCGGGCCCCTTGCCTTAAGTGTCTTCCTGGAAACATTTTACGAGAGGGTGCGACGATCTGCCGTGCCCGCGGCGGGGACTCTCTGGCTCTCGGACCCAGCGCCTGAGCGTCGCGCCTCGCGCGGTCCGATCGGACCCGGGGGCGCGCACCGCAGGGCGCCGGGCGGCAAACCCGCCCCCCATCGGATCCAACCCAAGGAGTGCCACGTGAAGCGAGCCTACCAACGACTGGAAGCCCAGCGCCTCCGTCCGCTGCTCGAGGCGATCGCCCGCGAGATCGAAGAGCGCACCGCCGCGATCGAGCGGCTGACCCGGGCCGGCCGCCGCCAAGGGAACAAGGGGATGGATCCGCGCTCTCAGGCCGAAAACACCGCCCAGCTCGCCAACCACAAGCGCGAACTGCGGCACGCGATCGAGGAACTCGAAGCCCTCGGTTGCACGGTCGACCCCGCCGAGCCGCTGACCGTCCTGGTCCCCGGCCCCGACGGCTCCCTCGAGAACGGCTTCGAGCTGCACCTGGGCGAGACCGCCGCGAAACACTGAAACTTCCCGGCCCGCCGGACGGCGGGCCAGACACCCCGGCCCGCCGCGCTCCGCGCGCCCGGCCGAACCCTGCGAGACCCCATGATCTGAACCCGCAAACCACCCTGTGATGCCCGCGCGCGATCAAAACCGCCCGCGAGCCCGCGCAGGGAACCGACGCAGCGGCCGCCACAAAAGGGCGGCCGCTGCGCTTTTGTAGGGACTCCCGCAGCGCGGGTTCAGCGCTCCCGCGGGGGCACGATCAGGGTGCGCACTTCGCTCTCTGCGAAGGTCCCCGCGGGCCCCGCTCGGCTCCGGTCCCA
>JBIKLM010000234.1:0-6730 GCA_044359835.1 Planctomycetota bacterium | reverse complement strand
CGATGGAGCGCATCCTGGGGGCCTGCGAGGGCATCGCCCAGGAGCTCGAGGAGCGGCTGGCCGAGCTGCGCTCGCGTGGCAAGTTGCTCGAAGCCCAGCGCCTCGAGACGCGCACACGCCAGGATCTGGAGCTGCTGCGCGAGGTCGGCACCTGCAACGGCATCGAGAACTACAGCCGTTGGATGGATGGTCGCTCGCCCGGCCAGGCGCCCTTCACTTTGCTCAACTACTTCCCCGAGGACTGGATCGTCTTCATCGACGAGAGCCACGTCAGCGTGCCCCAGATCGGGGCCATGTTCAAGGGCGATCGCTCGCGCAAGGAGACCCTGGTGGAGCACGGTTTCCGCCTGCCCAGTGCCCTCGACAACCGGCCGCTGCGCTTCGAGGAATGGGAGCGCCTGGTCAAGCAGACGATCTATGTCTCGGCCACGCCTTCGGCCTATGAGCTGCGCAACAGCAACGAACGGGTCGTCGAGCAGATCGTGCGCCCGACCGGCCTGATCGACCCGCCGATCGAGGTGCGTCCGGCGCGCACCCAGGTCGACGACGTGTTGCACGAGATCCGGCGCACGACCGCCGCCGGCTGGCGCACGCTGATCACGACCCTGACCAAGCGCTCGGCCGAGGAGCTGACCACCTACCTGTCCGAGCTGGGCGTCAAGGTGCGCTACATGCACAGCGACATCGACGCCATCGAGCGCATGCAGATCTTGCGCGACCTGCGGCTGGGCACGTTCGACGTGCTGATCGGCATCAACCTGTTGCGCGAGGGCCTGGACCTGCCCGAGGTGGCCCTGGTGGCCGTGCTGGACGCGGACAAGGAAGGCTTCCTGCGCTCGACCACCAGCTTGATCCAGACCTGCGGGCGCGCCGCGCGCAACGTCGACGGGCGCGTGATCCTCTACGCCGATCAGCGCACCGGATCGATCGAGACCACCATCGGAGTGGTCGATCGCCGCCGTGCGCTGCAGCAGGAGTACAACCGGCGCGAGGGCATCACGCCGCGCACGATCCTCAAACCGATCCGCGACTCGATCGAAAAGCTCTACGACATGGACTTCTCGGACGTGCCGCTGCCGGAGCAGAAGCCCGCCAAGGGCCGCGGCGGCAAGGGCACCTCCCAAGGTCGCCAGAGCGGCAGGGCGGCCGCGGCGGCGGTCGCCGAGGGGCCCGCTCCCGAGCTGCTCTCGGCCCGCGAGCTGCGCGCGGCGATCGAGCGGTTGAAGGGCGAGATGCTCAAGGCGGCGGCCGAGCTGCGCTTCGAGGACGCAGCCCGCCTGCGCGACCAGGTGCGCCGTCACGAACAGGCCGAGCTGCGCGGCTGACGCCCGGGCGAAGCGGGGGCCGGCCGCCGCTGCGCGGCGCTCTGGGGTCAGCGCCGCGCGCCGGCCTTCGGGGCCGGCCCGGGCGCTTCGAAGCCATGCGCGGCCCGGCGCCTGGGCCCCAGGGGGCCTGGCCGCCGTTCCCGCCCCGCTCCGCGGTCCGGCGCGCCCACGGAGGCTTTGCGGGGGGAGCCGTTGCTGCGCGACGCCGCCGGCTGCAGCCGGCGCGCGCCAGCCGAAGGGCGCGCCGCGGCCGTCGCCGAGACTGGGCGTGGAGGGCTCCCCCGGACTCGCTTATCTTCGCTGGGATGCCCGAGCCGCGCTGGTCGATCGCCGAGGTGCCGACCCGGCCCGGGGTCTATCTGTTCCGGGATGCGGCGGGCCAGGTGCTGTACGTGGGCAAGGCTCGCAACCTGAAGGCGCGGCTCGCCAGCTACCGGCGGCCGGGCGGCGACGGGCGCCTGGGGGTCTGGTTCCTCGAGCGCGAGGCCGAGAGCGTCGAGACCATCGTGACGCGCACCGAGGCCGAGGCGCTGCTGCTGGAGGACAGCCTGATCAAGACCCACAAGCCGCCCCACAACGTGCGGCTCAAGGACGACAAGTCGTTCCTGATGATCCGGCTGGACCCCGCGCGGCCCTTCCCGCGGCTCGAATTCGTGCGCGCCCACAGCCCCAAGGTCGCGCGCGGATCGCTGCCCGAACCGGGGGCGCGCACGCGCTACTTCGGTCCCTACGCCAGCGCCCGTAGCCTGCGGCGCACGCTCTCCGACCTGCACCGGGTCGTGCCGCTGCGGGACTGCAGCGATGCGGTGCTGCAAAACCGCACCCGACCGTGCCTCAAGCACCAGATCGGCCTGTGCAGCGCGCCCTGCGTGGGCCTGATCGATGCCGTCGGATACCAGCGCCTGGTGGAGCGCGCGGCGGCGGTGCTGGCCGGGGAGACCGCCGAGCTGGAGGCCGAGCTGCGCCAGCGCATGCAGAGCGCCTCGGCCGAGCTGGAGTTCGAACGGGCGGCGCTGTGGCGCGATCGCCTGGCGGCGGTGCGCCGCACCGTGGAGGGCCAGGGTGTGCGCCCGAAGGACCAGATCGATCGGGACGTGCTGGGGCTGGCGCGGCGCGGCGAACAGGCGGTCGTGCACCGCCTGGCCTATCGGGAGGGTCGTTTGGCGGAGAGCCGCAGCCACACCTTCCGGTCGAGTCTGCCCGACGAGGAGCTCTTGCACTCGGTGGCCACGGCCCTGTACGCGCCGGGGCGGCGCCAGGCCCCCACGGAGATCCTGGTGCCCTGTTATCCGGCCGAGCCCGAGCTGCTCGAGCTCGTCCTGGGCGGGGGCACGCGCTGGATCGTGCCGCACAGCGGCGAGCGCCAGCGCATGCTCGAGGTGGCCGGCGAGAACGCCCGCGCGGCCCTGGAGAGCGCCGACCGCGAGACCGGCCAGGAGCGCCAGGGGCTGGTCAAGCTGGCCAAGCTGATCGACCTGGATCCCGAGCAGCCGCCCGAGGTGATCGATTGCTTCGATATCTCGACCACCCAGGGCAGCGAGGTGGTCGCCAGCCGGGTGCGCTTCCGCGGCGGTCTGCCCGATCGCGCCGGCTATCGGCACTATCGGGTGCGGGGAGTCGAAGGCCAGGACGATTTCGCCTCGATGAAAGAGGTCGTGGGCCGGGCCCTCGAGCGCGGCGTCAAGGAGGACGACCTGCCCGACCTGGTGGTGGTGGACGGCGGCGCCGCCCAGCTGCAGAAGGCCTGGGAGGCGCGCGACGAAGCCGGCGCCTTCGACCTGCCGGTGGTCGGGCTGGCCAAGGCCCGCGCGGAACGCAAGGTCGGCGGCCAGCGCCGCGCGGCCAGCGAAGAGCGCCTGTTCCTGGCCCCGGACCTGCCGCCGATCGAGCTGCCGCGCCACGATGCCGCCCGGCATCTGCTGGAGCGTCTGCGCGACGAGGCCCACCGCTTCGCGATCACCTACCATCGCAAGCGGCGCGGCAAGCTGCAGAGCCAGCTGGACGCGATCCCGGGCGTCGGCGACGCCAAGCGCAAGGCCCTGCTCAAGGTCTTCGGCTCCGTGCTGGGGGTCAAAGCGGCCTCTGTCGAGCAGATCGCGGCCCTGCCTTCGATCGGGCCCGAGCTGGCGCGGGTGATCGTCGAGCACCTGCATGGCCGCGCGGGCGGGTGAGCCCCAGGGGGGAGCGGGTCTCGAGGCGGCTGGCACCCAGATTGCATGGGAAACCTTGTCTGCCCCGGGAGCCACCCGGCTCGGCCTCGATCCTGGCACCGCGGGGCAGACCGCGTTCCCTCGCGGGAACGGGACGCCGCACCCCATCCAGGTCTCATTCCATGCATCGCCGCCAGCTGCCCTTTTTGCTGCTCGCCTTCCTGGCCTCCCGGACAGGTCCCCTGGCCCAGGGTCAGGATGCCCCCGCGGTTCTGATCCGCCTGGCCCACGATCCGCTGGCCCACCTGGAGTTCCTGGGGGACCTGGCCAACCTGCGCCGGGAGCCCGGTCGGCCGGGCCTGCGGGGCCGGTTCGCGGAGCAGGAAGAGGCCCTCCGGTCCGTGGCCCGCGAAGCCGAGCAGCGCATCCTGGCCGCCGGGGGCCGGATCCTGAACCTCCAGGTGCTCGATCCCGGGGTCGTGGTCAGCGGCCTGCCGGAGGAATTCCTGCGCGGGTTGCCCGGCGTGGCCGCGGTGGAGGGCGACCGCTACCAGCGCCCCGCCAGCTTGCAGGTGGCACTGAACGTCCAGCACCACGACACCCAGGGGGCTAACCTGCTGCTGGATGCCCAGGGGCTGCCGGTCGAGGGCACGGGCGTGGTGATCGGCCTGATCGACACAGGCATCGACGCCCAGATGGGGGCGCAGAACCGGCCGCACCGGGCCTTCTATCGCGACGCCAATCCGAACCTACAGAATCCGGGAGGCATCGCCGGCAGCCGGATCCTGAGCGCGGTCCATTCCGACATCTTCTGCAGCGGCGCCTGCAACGATCCCGAGGACCTGCACGGGCACGGCACGCGCATGGCCTCGATCGCCATGGGCTTCCGCTACAACTTCAATCCGGGCGTCGCCAACGGCGCCGCCCCGGATGCTTTTCTGCGCAGCTATCGGGTCGACAAGGACACTCTGCCCGGTATCGCCTCATTCTTCTCGATGAACGAAGCCATCGAACGGGCGGTGCAGGATGGGGTCGACGTGATCCTGATGCCCTGGGATGGGACGCTCAATCCGAAAGGGGGCAGCAATCCGACCATCGACTCGGCCGTGCTGGCCGGTGTGCCGGTGATCCTGTCGGGCAGCAACGCGGACGATCTCCAGGTTTTCCACGGCTGTTACAACGGCATCGTCGCCGGCGCCAGCGACCTGCAGACCGTCGAACCCTTCTCGGATCCGAATTTTTTCGTGAGCCCGAGCGGACCCCTCCACGACGGACGGCGCTACCCCGAACTGCTGGCGGTCGGCGAGAAGCTGACCTCCGCGGTTCCGGACAATGAGCTGGCTTCCGTCGATTCCTACGGCACCTCGGGCGCCGCGGCGATCACCGCGGGCACGGTCGCCCTGATGTTGCAGGTGCAGCCGGGCCTGACCACTCGCCAGATCCGGGCGCTCTTGGTGGATAGCGCGGCCGAGGTCCAGCTCGGAGCCCTGGACGCGCGCAGTCTGGGCTATCTGCGCTCGAAGCGCGCGGTGCAGTTCGCTGCCGTGGGCCGGGCCCAAGAGGGCCTGATCTCCGGGCAGGTCAGCTACCGCTGGGACATCCCGCTGACGCTCGGCCAGCAGTTCAGCAGCACCGTCGCCTGGGATCAGCAGCCGATGGTGCCGTCCAAGGACCTGGACCTGGTGCTGCGCGACCCGAGCGGGGTGATCGTGGCCGCCTCCCTGACCAACTTCACTCCGCTGGAGACAGTGCGCTACCAGGCGGCCGCGGCGGGGGTATACACCCTGACCCTCGAACACATCTCCTCAGGCTTCGGCAATCCGCCCCTGCCCTTCGCCATCACCGGCATCCCGACGACGCCTCCCGCGGTCCTCCCGGACCTGTGCGCCGGGCAAGTCGCGGTCATCTACTCGGTTCAGCAGGGCACCGAGTCGATCAGCCTGGTCGCACCCAACAACACCCTGGTCAAGGGCTGTGGCCTCGACAAGGTGGTCGGGGCGCGCATCGGTACCCAGCCGACAGGGTTCACGCCGTTGAGCAACAAGGCTCTGATCCTTGCTTTGCCCCAGCTCCTGCCTGGATTCCACATCGTCACCCTGGACCTCCTGGGCGGGGGCGTCGTGCAAACCATCCTGAGCGTGGGCGGCAAGCCCACGCTTTCTGCTCCCTACAACCTCGGGTCCGTAGACGGGGGGCTCGTGACTCTGCGCTTCAAGCCCCAGGCGCCCTTCGTGATCGTCGGCAGCTTGAGCCTGCTGCCGACCAGTTTCCCGGGGTTTCTCGAGTTGGCGATCGGAGCCGGCGGGCAGCAGCTCTTCGGCGTCGCGTCCGGAGTGCTGGACAGCAAGGGGCTCTTCAACCTGGCCATCGGTGTTCTGCCTGGGACTCCGGCCCTGATCGGCAACCAGGTGTACCTGCAGGCCGCTTCGGTGGATCCCGTCCTGCCTGTGATCCCCCTCGAGACCTCCAACGTGACCGGGACGCTGCTGATCTTCTGAGCCGCGGCCCGAAGGCCGCGGGCTTCCGGCAAAGAGACGCCCCCCGGTGCACCGTGAGGTGCGCCGGGGGGCGTTCTGCGTTCCGTTGGGATCAGCGGCCGTCGGCGTGCCGACGGATCACTGCAGGACCAGGGCGACCGGGTTCGAGGCGAAGTCGATCGAGATCACCGGGAACACGCTCAGGGTCAGGTAGGCGTGGTGCACGGTCAGCGGGGGCGTGACACCGGGCAGCGCCGGCAGCGTCAGGGTCGAGCTGGCGCGGCCGCCGGCGTTCAGGAAGCCGCTGCTCGGCGAGAGCACCAGGGAGCCGCTGTTCAGGGTGAGGTTGGTGTAGCTGTCAAGATTCAGCGGCAGGGTCACGGCGCCCAGCGGGGTGCCCGGCACGGTGCCCGAGAGCGAGCCCAGGATCAGGAAGAACTTTCCGCCCTCGGCCCCGCCGGCCGCCAGGGTCAGCCCTTGGCTGCCGCCGTTGGCGGCCAGGATCGCGCTCTGGCCGAGGCCGCCCACGAAGGAGCGGCGCGCGTTCTCCACGCCCAGGGACAGGTCCAGGGCGCTGAAGTCGGCTTCCAGGAGGCCGGCGATGCGGTTGGCCTGGAAGTCGAAGTTGTAGGGGCCGCCCGGGTTGGTGCCGAAGGTCACGCCGCCGGCCCAGCTGAGCGGGTTGCCGTCGACGTCCAGGATCCGATAGAGGGCCGAGGCGTTGTGGCTGGCGGGCCCGAAGGTACTGGTCAGGAACTGCCCGTAGGTCGGCAGCCCC
>JBIKLM010000233.1:0-6755 GCA_044359835.1 Planctomycetota bacterium | reverse complement strand
CGACCCGGCCGAGGTCCGGCGGGTGCTGGAAGCCGGCGACCTGATCCTGCGCAAGTGCCTCGAATTCGGCGGCTCCCTGTCCGGCGAACACGGCATCGGCATCGAAAAGCGCGAGCACATGTGCGCGGCCTTCTCCCAGGCCGACCTGGACGCCATGGGCGCGGTGCGGCGCGCCTTCGATCCCGCGCGGCGCATGAACCCCGGCAAGCTGCTGCCCACGCGCGCCTGCCTGGAGCTGCGCACCGCGGCGCCGCCGCCGCTGGCGACGCCTCAAGCTCCGCCGCCGCCCGCGGAGGCCCGCCCATGAGCGCCTCGGCCCTGCGCCTGGCCGCGTCTTTGGGCCTCGGCGAGACGCCGCTCGAGCTGCCGGAGCCCGAGCGGCGCGGCACGCCCCTCGAAGGCCTGCCCTGCGTCGCGCCGGAAAGCGAAGCCCAGCTGGTCGCCCTGGTGCGGGCCGCCGCAGCCGAGCGCCTGCGGCTCCTGCCGCTGGGCGCCGGCACGCACCTTTGGACCGCGACCTGGCCCGCCGGCGCGCCGCGGCCGGACCTGGGGGTCTCCCTGGGCCGCTTCCGCGGCATCGTGGCCCACGAGCCCGGCGACGGCACGCTGACCGCGCGCGCGGGCACGCCGCTGGCCGAGCTGGCCGCCGCCGCCGCGAGCACCGGCCAGCACCTGACCCCGGCCCTCGGCAGCCGCCGTTCCCACGCCACCCTGGGCGGCACCCTGGCGGCCGGCCAGAGCGGCTGGGAGCGCCTGCGCTACGGACCAGCGCGCCATCACGTGCTCGGCGCGCGGATGCTGCTCGCCAGCGGCGAGCGGGTGAACAGCGGCGGGCGGCTGGTCAAGAACGTGACCGGCTACGACCTGCACCGGCTGTTCGTCGGGTCTCAAGGCACGCTCGGTTTCCTGCTGGAGGCCAGCCTGCGGCTGTTCCCGCGCCCCAAGGCGCGCGCGCGCTTGTGTCTCCAGGGCCTCGACGCGGAGAGCGCCTTCAAGCGCGCCGCGGCGCTGCACTCCCTGGCCCTGCCCCTCGAGCAGCTCGCCATCGGCGCCCTCGAGCCGCACAGCGAGCGCGTGCGCCTGGTCGCGCAGCTGGCCGGCAGCCCCGCAGGCCTGGAAGCGGACCTGCAGAGCGCCCGCGAGCTGCTGCCCGGCGCCGAGCTCGAGCTCGACCCGCCCGAACCGGAAACGCCCTGGTCCCTGGCGGCGCTCGAGCCCGGCGCCGAGGCCTGGCTCGAGCTCTCCGGGCTGCCGAGCCACGGACTGGCCCTCTGGCGCCTGCTCGGCGCGCGCCTCGAGGCCCTCGGCATCCACAGCCAGCGGGTCTGCGATCCCGCCCTGATGCGCCTGTGCGTGCTGGGCCCCCTGCCGAGCCGCGCGGCCTTCGAGCGCCTGGCCGCCGACCTGCCGGCCCTGTCCGGGAGCCCGCGCTGGCTGTGCCGGGAGGCCCGCTCCCTGCCGCTTGCGCCCAGCGCGCCGCCGGGCGTGCCCCTGCGGCAGCGCATCGAACAGGCCCTCGATCCACAGGCCATGTTTCCGAAGGGCCGGCTGCACCCCGCCGGCGAGGCGCGGCTATGAGCGAACCCCTCGAGCGTTTCCGGGAGCTGCTCGACTACACCCGGACCCTGGACTGCATCCATTGCGGGCTGTGCCTGCGGACCTGCCCGACCTACCAGCTCACCGGACAAGAGAACGCCAGCCCGCGCGGCCGCATCCACCTGATGCGCGCCGTGGCCGAAGAGCGCCTGAGCCCCGATCGCTCCTTCGCCGACGAGATGCAGTTCTGCCTGCTGTGCCGGCACTGCGAGAGCGTGTGCCCCTCGGGCGTGCACTTCGGCCCGCTGATGGAAAGCGCCCGGGCGGCGCTGGAGCAGGCCCGGCCCGGGCCGGCCCCGCGGCGGCTGCTGCGCTGGATCGGGTTCCGCCAGGTGCTGCCCCAGGCGGCGGTCCTATCCCTGCTGGCCTTCGGTCTCGCCCTGGGCCAACGCAGCGGCCTGCTGCGGCTGCTGGCGCGGCTGTTCGGCCGGCGCGGGCGCTGGCTGGACGCGGCCGCGCCGTTGCCGCCGGCCCAAGAGCGCCGGCGCCTGGCGCCGGAGCATCCGCCGGCCCTGCGCCCGGGCCTGCGGGCACCAGAGCAGCCCGAGCTCCTGTTCCTCGAAGGCTGCGTCATGCCGCTCTGGTTCGGGCGCGTCAACCGCGCCGCCGTGCGCTCCCTGCAGGCCCTGGGCCACCGGATCGTGCTGCCCAAGGACGTGGTCTGCTGCGGCTCCCTGCACGCCCACAACGGCGACGCGGAAGGCGCACGGGAGCTGGCCAAGCGCCTGATCTTCGGCGTCGAAGACAGCGGTCCGGGCGCCCTGATCGTGCCCAGCGCCGGCTGCAGCGCGCACCTCAAGGAACTCAGCAACCTGTTCGCCCCGGACGACCCTTGGCACGCCCGCGCCGCGGCCGTGGCGCGCCGCACCAGCGACTACGCCGAATTCATCGGCCCGGCCCTGGCCCGAGCCGGCTTCCCGGCCGCCGCTGGCGCCCCTCCGGCCTCTGGCGACGCTGCCGCCTCGGACTCCTCGAGTGCCTCGATCAACACGGCCACCTCTGCGAACTTTGCGAACTCCGCGAACTCCGCTGCCTCTGCGACCTCTGCCGACCGGGCTGCCGCGGCCAGCCTCACAACCCGGAATGCCCCGGCTGTCCCCAGCGGCCCGCATCGCTCCGGCAGCGCCCCGGCTTCCGCTCGCCCGAGCAATCCTCCCCGCCTGCGCGTGGCCTGGGACGATCCCTGCCACCTGTGCCACGGCCAGCAGGTGCGCCAACAGCCGCGCCAAGCCCTCGACCTCCTGCCGGGCATCCAGCGCATCGCCCTCGAAGACAGCGAGTCCTGCTGCGGCTCCGCCGGGATCTATTCCCTGCTGCGCCCCGACGCCTCCGCCGAGATCTTCGCCGCCAAAGCGCACAGCTTCCAAGCCTCCGGAGCCGACGCCCTGGTGACCGCCAACCCGGGCTGCCACCTGCAATTCCTGCAAGGCTTCGAGCGCCACGGCATCGAGGCCCCGGTCTACCACCTGGCCGAACTGGTCGACCGCGCCCTGCCCCCCTGAGCCTGCGAAGCGCTCCTCCTCGAGAGGAAGCCGATCCACCCAGTCACCCGCCGTCAGGGGTGGCCGGCGGGTCAAGCAGGACGTCTCTGGTTGGATGGGGACAGCAGAAAACGCAGGGGCGCTTCGAGTCCGTCCCGATCAGGAGCCGGCTGGGGCTGGGCTCAGGCGCAGGGTGGTGAGGAAGGGCAGCAGGGCGTCGGGCTTGGCGTCGAGTTTTGGTGCAAAGTGGGCTTCGAGCAGTTGGCCCTGGTCGCCTTGGGTCAGGTTGATGCGGATCAGCTCGAAGGGCGGCTCGCCCGGGCGATAGCGTTCGAGGTGCACGTAGTCCGTCTCGTAGGGGCCGAAGGCGATCGTGCCGCGGCCCAGGAGGCCGTCGAAGCCGGACTTGCCGTCCTTTTCGAAGTTCTCGACACGCTTGGCCAGGGTTTCGCCGGAGGGCAGGCCGGAGAGGTCGAACTGGCGCTGGGCCGAGAGGGCCGCGCCGTAGCGGCCGATCAGCACCACGGTGGGCAGGGGGCCGTGCTCGCCGCTTTCGGGGCTGTCCGGGCCGGGCACCAGGCGCAGCCAGCGCTGCTCGCTGGCCAGGGCCTTGCCGCCGGCGTACAGGTAACCGAGGGGCAGGGCCCCCTGGTCGCCGAGCAGCTCTTCGAAGAGCTGATCGCGCTCGCCGCTCTCGGCCCAGCGGCCGAGGTAGGAGATCGCCACGGCGATCGGCAGCACCAAAAGAATCAGGTTGCGCAGGCTGGCCAGGAGCGTGGCGCGCGGCACCTCGGGCGCGACGGGCCCTGCCGCGGGATCGAGCGGCGAGCCGACGCCGAGGGAGCCCGCGGCGGCGCCCGACGCGCCCTCAGAGGGCGAAGAGGGCAGCGACCGGGCTTCGCCGCCGCCGGGTTGTTTCGCGATTGGATCGAGCATCGGGGGCTCCGCGGGGGTCAGCGGCCTTCCCAGACCGCGAAGGGTTCGAGGAAACGGCGCAACTCGGCCTCGTCGGCGCGCTGCTCGCCGCTGGAGAGCAGCTTGAGCAGCAGCGGCCGGCTGCGTTCCCCGGTCAGGTCGACCTCGAGGATCTCGAGCCGCCCCTGGGGCGCGAAAGGGCTTTGGTGCCCCTCGGTGACGTAGGCGATCGCGCCGACGCGGCGCCCTTGCAGCTCGATCTCGAGGGAACGCTGGCTGGCCTCCGCCTGCTCGCCGGACTGGAACACCAGCGGCTCGGGGACGCGGTTCACGTCGCCGCCCTCCGGCAGGCGCCAGAGCAGGGCCATCGAGCCGGTGCCAGCGGGTTTGTCGCTGGAGAACTCCTCCTGCAGCAGGATCACCTGCTGGCCCCCGAGGGCCTCGACCTCCTGCTGGTCCAGCTCGAGCCCCTGCATCAGCCGGCGCACCAGCGGGCGCTGCGCCAAGGCATCGAAATCGATCAGGGTGGCGCGGTAGCGCGGCGGCGGTTCCTGGCCGTAGGGCAGCACCTCGGCCACCACCGGCCAGGCCTTTTCGGGGCCGATCGAGCTCAGGACCTGATTCATGCCGAACCAGGTGGCAGCGATCAGCAGCGCCAGGCTCAGCAGGCAGCCGCCGCCGCAGCCCCAGATCCAGGTGGGCACGCCCCGGGACGGGCCGGGTCGGGGTTCGGGGTCGGTCATCGAGGCGACGGTCGCGGTCGTTGGGAGGGGAGCATCGGGGGGCAGGCTTTCGGCAGCGCCGGGGCCCCAGGTCGGCGGCCCTGGGCGGCCTGGGCCGGCCTTGGCCTCAATCCGTCCAAGCGTAGAAGCCCTGCCCGGATTTCTTGCCGAGCTTGCCTTCGGCCACCAGGCGCCGCAGCAGGGCCGGGGGCTCGAATCGCGGGCCGAGGGTCTTGGACAGGTACTCGGCGATCGCCAGGCGCACGTCCAGGCCGACCAGGTCCGTGAGCCGCAGCGGTCCCATGGGGAATCCATAGCCCAGGACCATGGCCTGGTCGATGTCGGCCGCGCTGGCGACGCCCTCCTCGAGCATGCGGATGGCCTCCATGCCGATGGCGATGCCGAGGCGCGAGGAGGCGAAGCCGGGCCGATCGAGCACGGTGATCGGCTCCTTGCCGAGGCGCCGGCCCAGCTCGACGGTCGCCGCGACCGCCGCGGGGCTGCTCTGCTCGGCGCGCACGACCTCGACCAGCTTCATCAGGTGCACCGGGTTGAAGAAGTGCATGCCGGTGACCCGCTCCGGATGGCGCACGGCCCCGGCGATGGCGCTGAGCGACAGGGACGAGGTGTTGCTGGCCAGCAGCACGCCCGGCCCCAAACGCTCGCCCAGGCCGCCCAGGATCTTCTGTTTGAGGGCCAGCACCTCGGGCACCGCTTCGATGACCACGTCGACGCCCGGCGCGGCCGCCAGGGCGTCGGTGGCCGTCGACAGGCGCGCCAGGGCCCCGTCGCGCTCCGCGGCGGCGAGCTTGCCCTTCTCGACGCCCTTGTCCAAGTTCGCGCGCACCTTGACCAGCGCCCGGTCGAGGGCGCCCCGGTCCAGGTCGCAGAGCACGGTCTCGAGGCCGGTCTGGGCCAGCACCTGCGCGATGCCGTGGCCCATGGTGCCCGCGCCGATCACGAGGGCGCGGCGAAAGTCCTTGGCTTGCATGGATTCGAAGGGAATCGAGGGGGAGCTGGGGGGAGCTGGGGGGAGGTCAGAGGCATGCTGACGGCCTGGAATGGCGGCTCGGGCGCAGCCCGAGTCGTCAGAGCCCCCTCTCAACGGCCGGGCACGAGCACGATCTTGCCGTTCACCCGGCGCGATTCCAGCAGCTCGTGGGCCTCGGCGACCTGGGAGAGCGGCAGGACCCGGTCGATCACCGGCCGGTAGTGCCCGCGGGCGATCCGCTCGAAGATCGTCGGCAGGGCCGAGGCCGGGCCCATGGTCGAGCCCAGCAGGGTCAGGTTCTTGATGAACAGGTGCGGGAGCTGGATCTGCACCTTGGGCCCCGTGGTGCCGCCGCAGGTGACCAGGCGCCCGAGCCGCGCCAGGGAGCGCATGGAGCCCTCCCAGGTGGCCGGCCCGACGTGCTCGACCACCACGTCCACGCCCTCGCCGCCGGTCAGCTGCTTGATGCGCCGCGGCCATTCCGGATCGCCGTGGTCCACGGCGACCTCGGCGCCGAGTTCCTCGGCCAGGCGGCGCTTTTCCGGGCTGCCGGCGGTTGCCAGGACCCGCGCGCCCAGATGCCGCGCGATCTGGATCGCCGCCGAGCCGACGCCGCTGGCGCCGCCCACCACCAGCACGCTCTCGCCGCGCTCGAGCCCGGCCCGGTCGAGCATGCCCCAGGCGGTCAGGAACACCAGCGGCACCGCCGCCGCCTGGATCGGATCCAGGCCGTCGGGCAGCGGGAACACGAAGCGCTGGTCGATGGCCACGTACTCCGCGGCGAAGCCATCGCCGTGTTCGCCGCGGATCGAATAGTCGGGCGCCAGGTGGTCGAGGCCCTCGCGGTCCCATTCGCTCTGGCCGCCGCTGTAGCCCGGCTCGAGCACGACCTTCTGCCCCGGACGATAGGCGCTGACGCCCGGGCCGATGGCCGCGATCTCGCCGCTGCCATCGCAGCCCAGGATGCGCGGGAAAGCCACCGGAAAGCCCGGCATGCCGCGCCGCACCCACAGGTCCAGGTGGTTGACCGACACGCCCAGGACGCGCACC
>JBIKLM010000232.1:0-6762 GCA_044359835.1 Planctomycetota bacterium | reverse complement strand
AGCGGGGGTGGGTTCGGCGCCTTTGGGTTGCAGGACGCCGAATTCCATCGGGCGGTTGCCGCCGGTCAGGGGGATCGCGATCAGGCCCAGGTTGGGGCGGCCGGAGAGCACGATCGGGGGCAGCAGGGTGGCCAGGCCCGTGGCGGCCAGGGCCATCAGGGCGCCGTCCATGGTTTCGATCTCGTGCTGGATGCGCGGGCGCAGGCGCGCGGTGCGCAGCAGGTCTTCGACCTCCTGGCGCATCGGGTAGGAGGGCGGCAGGGCCACCAGGGGCACCTCGGCCAGGCTCTTGATCGCCAGGCGGCTCTTGTTGGCCAAGGGGTGGCCCGGGGCCACGATCAGCGCGAATTCCTGCACCAGCAGACGCGTGAATTCGAGGTTCGGCGAGGAGTGGCCCAGGAGGCCCAGGCCCAGGTCGTAGCGGCCGCTTTCGACCTCGACCTCGATTTCGCGGCTGGGGCGCTCGTGGACCGTCACCGAGAGGCCCGGATGGTCCTTGGCCAGGCGCCGCAGGGCCGGCGGGACCAGGGCCAGGTGCAGGGCCGGGATCACGCCGATCTCGAGGTGCGCGCGCTCGAGGCCGGCCACCTCGCGCACGGCATCGCGGGCCTGCTCGAGCTTGCGCAGCACGTGGCTGGCGGTGCGCGCCAGGGCTTGCCCCGCCTCGGTCAGCTGCACGCGCTTGCCGAGGCGCGTGAACAACGGCGTGCCGAGCAGCTGCTCCAAGTCCTTGATCTGCTGAGAAACCGAGGGCTGCGAGACTCCCAAACGCTCGGCCGCACGGGTGAAATTCTCGGTCTCGGCCACGCTGACGAAATAGCGCAGGTGGCGCAGCTCGATGCCGCTTTCCATAGCGCCGCGATACTACCCGGCGGCCGCGGCCTTCGCCGGATCGATCCCGAGGGCGCCTGTTGAATTCAACCGGGCGTTTTGAAACCCGCGGATCCCCCGCCCACCCCTCGCCGGCGGCCAGCCGGGGCGCGGGCGCGGTACGACTGGACACACAGCGGCGCCGCGCCAAGCGCTCCGTCCCCGCGCCGGGCCGAGTCGCGCCCCGCGCTCGAGCGCCCCGGGCGGACCCGCAGGGCACGGGCGCCGCGATGCCTTCAATCGGCCCCTCGGAAGCGGCCCGGCCGCCGAGAGGGCCGCGCTCCTCGGGCGCCCCCGGAATCGAGCGCCAGCGCCCGCTCAACCGGGCTGGGCGGCGCCGTGGGCCAGGAAGTCGAGGATCCGCCGGCGCAGCTCGAGGAAACGCGGATCGGCGCGATGGGTCGCCAGGCGCCGCGGGCGCTCGAGGGGCACGGGCAACTCGAGCCCGATGCGCGCGGCGGGGCCGTCGGTCATCAGCAGGATCCGATCCGCCAGAAGCAGCGCTTCTTCCACGTCGTGGGTCACCATCAGGGCCGCGCGCTGGCCGTCGCCCCACAACTCGAGCACCAGCTGCTGCAGCTCTTCGCGGGTGGTCGAGTCGAGGCTGCCGAAGGGCTCGTCCAGCAGCAGGAGCCGCGGATCGAGGGCGAAGGCGCGCGCCACGCCGATGCGCTGGCGCATGCCGGCCGAGAGCTCCGCGGGGCGCAGGTGCCCGTGTTCGGCCAGGCCGACCCGCTCGAGGAAGTAGCGCGCGCGGCGGTCGCGCTCGGCCGCGCTGCCGCCGATGCGCTCTGCATCCAGGCCCAGGCGCACGTTCTCGAAGGCCGTCAGCCAGGGCAGCAGGGCATGGGCCTGGAACACGAGCGCGCGCTCGGGGCCCGGGCGCTCGATCGGCAGGCCATCGAGCTCGAGGGCGCCGCGGGTCGGGCGCGCCAGGCCGGCCACCAGGTTCAGCAGGGTGGTCTTGCCGCAGCCCGAGTGCCCCAGCAGGCACACGAATTCGCCCTGGCGGACCTGCATGTGGATGTCCTGCACGATCAGCGCCCGGCGCGCGCCCTGGCCGAAGGCCTGCTCGACGCCGCGCACGGCCAGCAGCGGCCGCTGTTCGCCAGCAGGCTGCGCATCGGAGCCCGCCAGCACGGCCTCGACCCGCGCGCCCGAGCGCGTCGGCGCCGGACCGGGCTGCGGGCCTCGCCGCGCCCCGCGCCCCGCGCCGCCCGCCAGGCGCTCGCCGAGCTGCTCGAGCAGCTGGCGCCCGCGCGCGCTGGCCGCCAGCAGCTCGCGGTCGCGGGGCCGCGGCAGATCCACCTCGACGGGTTCGTCCAAGCGGCCGTCGTCGGCCAGCACGGCCACGCGATCGGCCAGCAGCAGCGCCTCGGCCGCGTCGTTGGTGACGAAGACCGTGGTGCGGCGTCGGTCCGCGGTCAGCCCTTGCAGCTCCTTCTGCAGCGCCGCGCGGGTCAGCGCGTCGAGGGCCCCGAAGGGCTCGTCCATCAAGAGCAGCTCGGGCTCGACCGCCAGCGCGCGCGCCACCGCCACGCGCTGGCGCATGCCGCCGGAGAGCTGGTGCGGCAGCTTGTGCGTCGCATCGGACAGCCGGACCATGGCCAAGGCGCGGCGCACGCGCTCGGCGCGCGCGGCGCGCGGCTCCTTGGCGAAGGCCTGGTCGACCGCCAGGGCCACGTTGCCGGCGGCGCTGAGCCAGGGCAACAGGGCGTGCTGCTGGAACACCAGGGCGCGCTCCGGCCCGGGGCCCTGGATCGGCCGGCCGCGCAGCAAGAGCTCGCCCGCGCTGGGCCGCTCGAGGCCCGCCAGCAGGCTCAGCAGGGTGGATTTGCCCGCCCCCGAGCCGCCCAGGATCGCCAGGAACTCCCCGGCGCGCACATCCAGGTCGATCGCGCGCAACACCTCGCGCCGGGCCGCGCCGGCGCCGTAGGACTTGGCCAGCCCGCGGATCTCGATCAGCGGACGCCCCCCCAGGGCGGCCGGGGCGGCCGTCTGCCGCAGGGCCGGCCCCGAGCTCATGAGACGCCAGCCTTCAAGCGGCGTTCGATCGCCAGCATCAGCCGATCGAGCAGCAGGCCGATCAAGCCGATCACCACGATGCAGAGCAGGATGTGCTCGTAGATCAGCGCGTTGTATTCCTGCCACAGGAAACCGCCCAGGCCCGCGGCGCCGGTCAGCATCTCGGCGGCCACGATCGCCAGCCAGGCGATGCCCAGGCTGACGCGCATGCCGGTGAACAGGGCCGGCAGGGTGGCCGGCAGCAGCACCTTGAAGAAGGTCGCGGCGGGCGACAGGCGCAGCATGCGCGCCACGTTCAGGTAGTCGGGGGGCACGGCGCGCACGCCGGCGGCCAGGTTCAGCACCGTCGGCCACATCGAGCACAGGGCGATGGTGAACAGGGCCGCGGGTTTGGAGCGCTCGAGCAGCACCAGGCCCAAGGGCAGCCAGGCCAGCGGCGAGACCGGCCGCAGCAGCTGGATCAGGGGGTCGACCGCGGCCGCGAAGACCCGCGAGAGGCCCAGGGCGAAACCCAGCGGGATGGCCAGCACCAGGGCCAGGAAGTATCCCTGGAAGACCAGCTTGAGCGATTCCCAGGCGAAACGCAGGATGCCCTGGTCCATCTCGCCGCGCTTGGCGAAGGGCTCGAGCACGTAGAGCTTGCTCTGCTGCCAGGTGGCCCAGGGGCCGGGCAGGCTCTCGGCCACATAGCGGCTGAGGCCCTCCCAGAGCAGCAGCCCGCACCCGATGCCGAGCAGGGGGGGCAGCGCGTCGCGGAGCAGCTTCATCCGGGCCAGGGTACCAGGCGGGGCCGCCCCGGGTGGACGGGGCGGCGGAGGGCGGCGCGGCTCGCGGCGGGGACCCGGACGGACAGCGGCGCGGGCCCGTGGACCGGCCCCGCAGCGCGGCCGGAGAGCTGGGCTCCGCGGGTTCGGCGCCCGGGGAGCTCAGAGGCGGGTGCTCGGCTCGTGCGGGGCCCGAGTCGATTCATCCTCGGCCGTTCAGGCGCGGATTCAGCGCGCTTCGGCCGGGGCACGGCGGCTGTGGATCTCGAAGGCGGCCGCGTATTCGGCGGCGCGCTGGTGTTCGAAGCTCGAGCCGTCCCAGAGCCGCAGGGGCTGGTCGTTGCGGACGCTCTTCGGCAGCCCCAGGGCCTCGCTGGCCTGATCGTGGAGGTCGGTGCGCAGGATCGGCTCGACCAGGCGGTCGTAGTCGAGCTCGGCGTCCACGAAGCCCCAGCGGCTGAGCTGGCTCAGCAGCCACTTGAAGTCGCGCGCTTGGGGGTAGGAGTCCTTGGCGTAGGTGATCGTGTTGTTGGGCTCGCTGGCGGTGCGGCCGTCGCCCCAGGCGAGCTGGCCCGCGAAGACCGCTTCGAGCTGCGCCACCGGGACGTTCAGGTAGGTCGGCGTGGCGAGCAGCGTCGCCAGCTCCTTGTGGTTGGCCTTGTCGTCGCACCAGCGCGCGGCCTCCAGCACGGCGCGCAGCAGGGCCTGCACGGTCTTGGGGTTCTTTTCGGCGAAATCCGCGCGCAGGCCCAGGGACTTGGTCGGATGGTCCGGCCAGAGCTCATGGCCGTAAAACAGGATATTGGCCGTCTTGGTCTCGACCCCGCGGACGCCCCAGGGCTCGACCATGCCGCAGGCCTGCATCGAGCCGACCTTCATGTTCTGCACCATCTGGGCCGGGGGCATGGTCACCAGCTTGAATTCCTTGTCCGCGTTGATCCCGCCGCCGGCCAGGAAGTAGCGGTACATCATCGCGTGCCAGCCCCAGAACCACGGCAGGGCGATGGTCAAGGCCTCGTTCTTCTTCTGCAGCTCCTGGTGGTAGGCGCGCCAGGTGGCCGGGTCGCGGGTCAATACGCCGCCCAGGGAGCGCGCGATCAGGAACGCCGACCCGCTTCGAGAGAGGGTCAAGGGCGCGATCATGGGCACCGGCTCGGCCCCCTGGGCGCCCAGGGTGATGCCCAGGGGCTGGGCCGTCTTCATGTGCGAGGCCTGATTCTCGCCGCTGACCATCTTGTCGCGGCAGGCGGCCCAGCTGGCCTCCTTGACGATCGTGACCTCGAGGCCGTGGCGCTTGAAGAACCCGCGCTCGGCCGCCACCACCAGCGGGGCACAGCTGGCCACGGCGACGATGCCGATCTTGAGCTCCTTCACCTCGGGCGCGTCGCTCTGGTAGGGCCCGGCCAGCAGCGGACGGCCGAGGGCCCACAGGCCGGCGGCGGTGGCGCCGGTCAAGACGGAGCGGCGGGTGGGAGCGAGGGGTCGCGGACGGCTAGCCATGGCGGGGAGGCGGTTGGAGGGGAGCTGTATCGGCGTTTGCCATAGGCGAGGCCAAGCTCACCCAAGGCAGACCTTATTATAGGGCGAGGAACAGGCGCCGGGTGCGCCCGGCCCCCTGGGGGCGGGGTTGGCCGCAGGCCCCCGGGGCCCGGCCCGAGCTAGGACAGCATCTCCGGAAGCTAGCGAAAGCAGCAGCCGGGTGCCGGGCCCGGCGGCGCGGGCCTCCCCGCCCCGCCGGCTCCGGGTTCGACGATGGGAAGCCGGGCCGCGCCCGCCCCCCGGCCTCAAGCCCTGCGGCAGCGGCCTCCGATGCACCCCGAGCGCTCCCCGATCCATGGCCAAAGTCTTCGAAACCGTCCTGCTGTCAGCCGCCGGCGTGAGCCTGTTCGGCCTGTGCTACGTCGGTTTCGCAGCCATCGGCGGGGTGCCGATGTACACGCTGCCCATGGTGGGGTCCCTGTTCCCGGCCCCCCCGCCGGTCGAGGACCCCGTGGCCGAGCTGGTCGCGGATCAAGCCGAAGCGCCTGCGGATGCGGAACTGCTCTATCCCGACCGCCCCAGCCCGCACCAGGCCAAGGAGATCATCGGCGCTTCCCTGGGGGTGATCGGCTCCTTCGCCGTGCACGCGCCCTTCGACCGGGACGAGCTCGAGACCCTGGTCAAGGAGCTCGAACAGCGCGAGGTGGCCCTGGGCCAGCGCCTGCGCACCCTGGAGGAGCGCGAAGCGCTGGTCGAGGAGCAGCTCCTGAGCCTGCAGGAGCGCTCCAGCGACCTGGATCGCCTGCGCGCCGAGATCGACGGGCAAAGCGCGGCCCTGGAAGCCCAAGCCCAGGCCTTGGCCGAGCAGCGCGTCGCCTTCGAGCGCGCCCAGGCCCTGGCGGGCGAGAGCGAGCAAGAGCGGCTGCAGCGCAAGGCGACCCTGTTCGCCGAAGGGGAGGCCGAGGTCGCGGCCCAGCGGCTGCTGCCCCTCGGTCCCGAAGAGGGCGGCAAGATCCTGCGGCTCCTGGAGCCGGCCCGCGCCCGCGAGATCCTCGACGCCTTGTCCGGCGACGACTGGAGCCGCTTCGTCGACGCCTACACCTCCGGCCGCTGACGAGCTGAGGAAAATTCGGCTCGGGCCGCGCCCGGGCCCCAAGACCAGCCTATGGGCATGCCTTTGGGCCGCCATCCGGCGGCCGCAGAGGCTGGGATCGTCGCTGCGCGCCGATTGTTTTTTCGCTTCTGAGCGGATCTGGGAGCCTGGTCGGGTCGCTGATCTCGCCTGCCGCCGGTGCGAAGGGGAGCGCACGGCCGTGGGTCGCCCCCGCCGACCAGCACGGCTCCCTGACAGGGCTTCATTCCGGCCCGGCGGCCGGCCGATCTAGGCGCAGAGCTGCCTCCCCCGGCCTGCCCCGGCCGCCGCAGCCCCCCCCACCCCATGGACCCGCTGACGCTGATCGGAATCCTGCTTGGGTTCGGTTGCCTCATCTATTCGATGATGCTGGGCAAGGGCGGGGTGATGCTGTTCGTGGACATCCCCTCCTGCATCATGGTGTTCGGGGGTACGACGGCCGTGTTCCTGATGAATTTCACGGTCCAGGACGTCAAAACCCTGATGCCGGTG
>JBIKLM010000231.1:0-6763 GCA_044359835.1 Planctomycetota bacterium | reverse complement strand
AGGGCTCGGACGCTCCTCCGGCCGCGGCCCCCGTCGGGTCTAGCCTTGGTCCTGGGGCGGCCTGGAGGCGGAACGCGGGAGAGGAGGCCAACCCCGCAAAGCCTGAGCGCCTACCAGGGGCTCCTGCCCATCGCTGAGGCCCTCCCGCAGGCCGGCCGGCGCCGAGCCGGGAGCCGCGGGTCGACGCGAGGGCCTGCTCAGGCCCGGCGGCGGAACAGGGTGAAGTAGCGCGCCACCTTGCCGGCCAGGCGGCCGGGGCTCTTGATCTCGCGCAGGATGCGCTTCGGCCGCAGGTAGAACGAGCGGTAGGCCTCGCGGATCTTGGCTTCGATCTCGGCCGCGCTCATGTGCTCGTTGCCTTCCATGGCCTGGAAGCCGGTCATCTGCGCGTAGTCGAAGTCGCGCTCGCCGCGCAGCATCTTGTAGAGCGGCGTTCCGGGGTAGGCGGTGACGGCGCAAAACTGGACCTGGTCCGGATCGAGGCGCTCCACCAGGCGGATGGTCTCGTCGGCCATGGCCGGCGTCTCCTCCGGGAAGCCGATCATGCAGAAGGCGCGCGTTTCGATGCCCACCGCGCGGCAGGCCTTGAAGACCTCCTCGGCGTGGTCGAGGTCGTTGAGCTTGTTGCCGCAGTGCTTCTTCTGGATCTCGGCGTTGCCGGACTCGACGCCCAGGGAGATGTGGCGACAGCCGGCGGCGGCCATCTTCTCGAGCAGCGGGCGATCGAGGGTCTTGACCGCGGTTTCGCACTGCCACTCGAGTTCGGTCATGCCCCGCGAGAGGATGCCATCGCAGATCGCATGGATGCGGTCCTTGCGCGTCGTGAAGATCGGGTCGCGGAACACGACGTGGCGCAGCCCGTGTTTGAAGTACAGATCCTCGAGCTCCGCCAGGACGCTCTCGGGGCTGCGGAAACGGAAGCGCAGGCCCTGGGCCAGGGTGTAGCCGCAGAACGAACAATTGAGCGGGCAGCCGCGGGAGCTCTTGACCGTGGTGATCGGCCCTTCGATGCCCGGAAAGCGGTAGGCCTGGTTGTCCAGCAGGTGCCGCGCCGGGATCGGCAGGGCATCCAGCTCGGCGATTTTTTCGCGCTCGGCTTCGTGGACGATCTGGCCGTCCGGAAGCCGGTAGGAGACCCCCTCCACGCCGGCGAAGCCCTCGCCCTGGGCGACGCGGCGCGCCAGGTCGCGCACGGTGTACTCGGGCTCGCCGCGCACGACCGCGTCCACGGCTTGGTCCTGGAACAACTCCCCGGGGGTGTAGGTCACCTGGGAGCCCAGGATCGCCACCGGCACGCGCAGGCCCTGGCGGATGCGCCGGGCCAGGGCCAGGTCCTGATCCAGGGAGGTGCTGGAGCTGTCCAGGCAGACGAAATCCGGGCGGCGCCGGAGCACCTCGGCCAGGGCCGCGTCCGGGCCCAGGCCCTTGGGATCGCAATCGAGGATCTCGACCCCATGGCCGTCGGCTTCGAGCACCCCGGCCACGTGGCACAGCTCGATCGGGGGGTAGAGCAGGCCCGGGTTGACCGCCATGCCGAAGCCGCCCATCAGCCCGCGGCTGACGCGGAATTCGGGGGGGCTCGGGGGGTTGAGCAGCAGGACCTTCAAGCAGCGCGGCGGTGGGGACGCCAGGGGCGGGCTCGCCTCCGGGCTGGGCTGAATCTCACGGAAGAGCGCAAGTCTACCCCCCCGCAGGCGGCGGCGCGGGGACGTGGGACGTCGCGCCCCCTCCAATTCCCCCACCCCGCCGTGGGGCCTGGCCAGAAATCTTGAGGGGCGGCAGGCCGCGGGGAGAGGTCGCCGGGAGGAGCAGCGCGCGCCCGGCCGAGCCCCCGACCCGCCGATCCGGGCCAAGGGGGGCGGGTCGGGCGGAGATGTGGCCGCGGGCCGGGCTCGGCCGCTGCAGCCGGTCCGCGGGCAGGGCAGCGGGCAGGGCAGCGGGCAGGGCAGCGTTCCCCTGGGGTCGCTGGAGGTGCTTCGCGGCCGAGCCACGGGCCCGCCTTGCCGCAGGCAGCCCCCGGCCCGAGCCATCGGCGCCGCTCGATCAGCCGCGCCGCAGTTCCACCTCGGACCGCTCGGCCGCGCGGGCCAGGCGTTCGAGGAACTTCTCGAGGTCAGCCTCGTCGAGGGTGCGATCCGGGGCTTGCAGCACCAAACGGAAGGCCAGGGACTTCTTGCCCGGCCCCAGGGCGGCGCCCCGGTAGAGGTCGAACAGCTCGAGGTCCTCGACCAGGCCCTTGCCCGCTTGGCGGATCAGCTCGATCAGCTCGCCAGCCCGCTTGGACTCGGGCGCCGCGAAGGCCACGTCGAGCTTGACCCCCGGGAAGCGCGGGATCGGCCGATAGCGGCGCGCTGCGGAGCTGGCCAGCTGCTCGGCCAGTCCCGCCAGGTCGATCCGTGCGGCGGCCACGTCGGCCGTGAGTTCGAGGGACCGGGTGACGCGCGGATCGAGCTCGGCCAGGTGGGCGATCGCGCCGCTTTGGCTCGCGACGTGCCAGACCAGACCGGCCCGGGGGTGGCCCCAGCCCGGGGAGCTTTCCCGGGCGCCGTCGGGGACGGCCGACCAAGGATCTTCGGGCAGGCCCAGGTGAGCGAAGAGATCGGCGAGCACGCCGCGCAGCAGCGCCAGGGCGGAGCGATCGAAGGGCAGCGGCGCAGGCCCGCTGCGCTGGGCCAGCACCAGGCCCAGTTCGCGCGTCTCCCCGGGCAACCCGCGCGGGTCACCGAGCTCGGGCAGATAGCCCTTGCCGATCTCGAATAGGCGCACCTGCTCGCGCTGGCGCAGGTTCTGGCCCAGCATGGACAACAAGCTCGGCACGACGCTGCGGCGCACCAAGGTCAGCCCCTCGAGCACCGGATTGACCACGCTCACATGGGGGCGGCCTTCCTCGCGCACGGCGCGGGCCAGGGCCTCGCTCTGGAAGCTATAGCCCAGGGCCTCGTGGAATCCGCCGGCGCCGGCCAGCCGGTCTTGGATCCGCCGCTCGAGGGCGAAGCTCGGGTGGTGCTTGGGGGGAGCGACCTCCGCCGTGAGCCGCCGCCCCGGGATCTGGTCGTAGCCCAGGGAGCGACCGACCTCCTCGATCAGGTCTTCGGGCAGGGTGATGTCCTTGGTGGCGCGCCAGCTCGGAACCCGCACGGAGAAACTCCCCGGCGCCCCCTGGGCTTCGACCGCGAACCCCAGGCGCTCCAGGGCCGCACGGATCTCGCCGTCGCTCTGTTCGATGCCCAGCACGGCGCGCACGCGCGCCCCGGAGAGGGCGATCCGCCGCTCCGGATCCTGCCAGCGGTTTTGGTCGTTCGGCGGGCAGGGCAATTCGATGCCCGGCTGGATCGCGGCCAGGGTGCGCACCAGGTGGCCGGCGGCCGCGGGGACCAGGGCCGGATCGAGGCTCTTCTCGAAGCGTGCCGACGAGTCGGTGCGCAGCGCCAGGCGGGCGGCCGTGCGCCGCACGGTGGTGCCGTGGAAGTTGGCCACCTCCAGCAAGAGGCCGGTCGTGTCCCCCGCCACCATGGA
Source organism: Planctomycetota bacterium (assembly GCA_044359835.1). GTDB lineage: Bacteria > Planctomycetota > UBA1135 > UBA1135 > JBIKLM01. The sequence goes on along the minus strand of JBIKLM010000231.1, from coordinate 3,247 downwards.
AGCCTGGCCGCCCATGACGCCCGCCAGGGCCACCGCGGTGCCGCCCGAGGCGATCAGCAGGTCCTCCGGCGCCAGCTCGCGCTCCTGTCCGTCCAGGGTCGCCAAGCGTTCCCCGGCCCGGGCGGCGCGCACCTCGATGCCCGCCTCGACCCGGCGCAGATCGAACAAGTGGTTCGGCTGCCCGAGGTCCAGCATGACGAAGTTCGAAACGTCGACGATCACGTCGATCGGGCGCTGGCCGACGGCCAGCAGCAGCAGCTTGAGCCACAGGGGGCTCGCTTCGACCCGCACGCCGCGGATCGGCAGGCCGAGATACCGGGCGCAGCCCGCGTGTTCGATGCGCACCGGGAAAGGAGCCGCAGCGCCGGTCTTGGGCAGGCTGGTGTCGAGGGGCAGCAGGCTCCTGCCCAGGTGCGCGGCCAATTCGCGCGCCATGCCGCGGTGCCCCCACAGATCGGGCCGATGGGTGATCGACTTGTTGTCGATCTCGAGCACGTGGTCCGCGATCCCCAGGGCCTGCGCCACCGGCTGCCCGATCGCCGCGGCCCGCCCATCCGGTCCCGGGGGCAGGACCCAGATGCCGTCGTGTTCTTCGCCGAGGGCCAGCTCGCGCAGCGAGCAGATCATCCCGTGGCTCTCGACCCCGCGGATCTTGGACTTCTTGATCTTGAAGTCCCCCGGCAGCTCGGTGCCGATCGTGGCCACGGCCACGCGCTGGCCGGCGGCCACGTTGGGCGCGCCGCACACGATCTCCAGGGGCGGACCCTGCCCCAGGTCCACCTGGCAGACCCCGAGCTTGTCCGCATCGGGGTGCGGGCGCCGTTCGAGCACGTGGCCCACGGTGACCCGCGAGAGCTGCGGGGCGAAGGGCTCGAGCCCCTCGACCTCGCAGACGTGGCGGGTCAGCAGGCGGCGGACTTCCTCCGGAGAGACCCCGGCCAGGTCCACGTGGCGGGACAGCCAACGGATCGAGAGTTTCATCGAGGATCGGCGCGGGGGGTCAAAACTGCTCGAGGAAGCGCAGGTCGCCGCTCAGGAAGGTGCGGATGTCGTCGATGCCGTAGCGGGTCATCACCAGCCGATCGAGGCCGAAGCCGAAGGCGAAGCCTGTCAGGCGCTCGAGCTGGATCTCGGGACGGCCCTTGAAGCCCGCAGCCAGCACGCGCGGATGCACCATGCCGCAGCCGCAGAACTCGATCCAGCCGCTGTGCTTGCAGACCCGGCAGCCCTGGCCGCCGCAGAAGCCGCAGCCCATGTCGAATTCGAAGCCCGGCTCGACGAAGGGGAAGTAGCCCGGGCGCAGGCGCACGCGGGGCTCGCGGCCGAACAGCTCGGCCAGGAAGCGCTGCAGGGTCCAGGTCAGGTGGCCGACCTGCACGCCCTCGCCGACCACCAGGCCCTCGACCTGGTGGAAGGTGTGCTCGTGGGTGGCGTCCTGCTGTTCGTTGCGGAACACCCGGCCGGGCGCGATCACGCGGAAGGGCGGCGTCAGCACCTCCATGGCGCGGATCTGCACCGGGGAGGTCTGGGTGCGCATCACCAAGCGGTGCTCGGCGTCGCAATAGATCGTGTCCTGCTCCTCGCGGCTCGGATGGTCCGCAGGGATCCCCAGGGCTTGGAAGTTGTAATAGTCCAGCTCCACCTCGGGACCGTCGAGGATGCCGTAGCCCATCGAAGCGAAGATGTCTTCGACCTCGCGGCGCACGCGCGTCAGCGGGTGCAGGGATCCGGCCGACAGGCGCCGGCCGGGCAGGGTCGGATCGAAGTCGGGAGCCGCGAGCGCCTGCTCGAGCATTCGGGCCTCCAGCGCACCCCGGCGTCCGGCCAGCGCCTCGAGCAGAGCCTGTTTGAAGCCGTTGGCGCGCTGCCCGAAGGCCTTGCGGCGCGACGGCTCGAGGCTCGGGATCTGGGCCAGCAGCCCCGCCAGGATCCCGCCCTTGTCCAGGTACTGCCGCTCGAGGCCGCGCAATTGCTCGTCGCTCTCGGCCTGGGCCACCTGGGCCAGGGCGCTCTGCTCCAGGGCGTGGATATCGACTTCGCTGCTCATCGGGTCGGTGGTCGGAGAGGGCCCGGGGGGCGGTCGGCGCCCCGGAAAAATAGCGCTCGCCGGCCCCGGACGGTCCGGTGGCCGGCGAGCCTGTCGCAGATCGGGTGCGGGGCGCGCCGCGGCGCGCTCCGCAGGGCCAGATCAGCGCCCCTGGGCGGCCTTGGCACGCTCGACCAGCCCATCGAAGGCGGCCGGGTCGTGCAGGGCCAGCTCGGAGAGCTGCTTGCGGTTGAGGTCGATGCCGGCCTTGGACAGGCCCGACACCAGGCGGCTGTAGTTGATGCCGCGCATGCGGGCAGCGGCGTTGATACGCAGGATCCACAGCCTGCGGAACATGCGCTTGCGCTGCTTGCGGTCCCGGAACGAGAAGTACCAGGAGCGCATCAGGGTCTCGCGCACCGTGCGCCACAGCTTGCTGCGGCCCAGGACGAAACCCTTGGCTTGCTTGAAGTAGCGGACCTTCTTTTGGCGGCGCGGGGCGCCGTAGGTGATGCGTACCATCGGTTCAGCCCATCATCCGGCGCATGAGCACCGCCCAAGTGCCATCGATGACAAGACGCTTGCGCTTGCCGCGCCGAGCCTTGCCGTTTTTGCTGGCATGCATGTGGCCCCGCCCTGAGCGGCTGCACATGGCCTTGCCATTCTTGCTGATGCGGAAGCGGCGTTTGACCGCCCCGCGGGACTTCATCTTGGGCATTTCCTTCAGTGGGGTTCTGGAGCCGACCAGGGGGGTCGGCGCCGACCGCGGACCCCGCTCGCCAGCCAGCCCAGGCCGCTTGCGGGGGCCGGCGGGCGGGGTGCCCACCGGACTTGAGGGGCGAGAGGATAGCAGCCGGACCGGCCTGGCCCAAGGGTCGGGGCGCCCGAGCCCAGTCGCCGAGAGCCTGGGAACGCTCGGGCCCCGAGGGCAGGCGGGATGTCCACGGGGTCCCTCGGCCTGCCTGCCCGATCAGGCCGGTCTCGAACCGGGCCCGGCCCCGACGAACTCGGAGGGCCCCGGCCCTACCGAGCGCCCCGGGACCGCCACCGAGCCAGAATCCCGCAGAGGCCTCCCCCCCGGCGCCCGGGCGCGCCCTCGCCGCAGACTCGGGGCTAGCGGACTCAGAGGCTGGGAAAAAATCGGCGCGCAGCGTCGATCCCAGCCTCTGCGGCCGCCGGATGGCGGCCCAAAGGCATGCTGACAGGCTGGTCTGACCGCTC
>JBIKLM010000230.1:0-6828 GCA_044359835.1 Planctomycetota bacterium | reverse complement strand
TCCGCTCTCCGGGGACCTGCGCCTCGGCATCATCCCGACGCTTGCGCCCTACGTCCTGCCGCGCACCCTGCCGCGCATCCGCGAGCGCTTCCCGGCCCTGCGGCTCTATTTGCGCGAAGAGTTCACCCAGCGGCTGCTCGAGCGCCTGCACGCCGGCGAGCTCGATGTGCTGCTCCTGGCCCTGCCGGCCGGCGGCGCCGACCTCGACTCCCTGCTGCTGTTTCGCGACCCGTTCCTGCTGGCCATGCCCAAGGACCACGCCCTGGCCCAGCGCGCTTCGGTCCACGAGCACGACCTGCACGGCCAGGAGCTGTTGCTGCTGGAGGACGGCCACTGCCTGCGGGACCAGGCGCTGGCCGTGTGCTCGCAGCGCGGCGCGCGCGAGGACCAGCGCTTCCGGGCCTCCTCCCTGGGCACCCTGGTCCAAATGGTCAGCAACGGCCTCGGGCTGACCCTGCTGCCCGAGGTCGCCGCAGCGATCGAAGCGCGCTCCGGCGAGGGGGTGATCCTGCGGCCTTTCGAAGCCCCCCAGCCCTGCCGCGATGTGGGCCTGGTCTGGCGCCGCTCCTCGCCGCGGGCCGAGGAATTCCGTTTGTTGGGCGAGGAGCTGGTGCGCCTGATGGACGAGGCGCCGCGCCCGCCGGGCGCGCGGCCGACGGGCCTCCGGGCAGGAAAACGCTGAAAACGGCCGGTCCGGCGGGTCCGGAATCCCAGCGGGCGGGGTTCCGGCAGGCCGTCCCCGGGCCAGGGACGGGGGTTTTCCAGAAACCCGCCGGCAGGGCATGCCCTCGGGGAAGCCGGGCGTTTCGTGTTTTGGGCTAGAGTCCTAGGGCCCCCGCGGACTCCCCAAATTCCCCGGGACGCTTCCCCACGGCGCTGGATCTCTGCCTTCGATCCGCGCCCGTTTCCTCGAAAGGTCGGACTGCCCCCGGCCTGCCCCCCCATGACGACTGCCGGTCCCCTGCCCAGGGCCGCGCTCGCGCTCTGCCTGCTCACGGTCTGTGCCCTGACCCTGCGCTGGTGGGCCCTCGATTACCTGCTTCCGCACCATCCGGAGCCGGATGCTCAACTCGTGCTGCAGGCGCGCGAGTTCCAGACCGGCGAGCGCGAGGTCGAGTTCGCGCGCTCGACTTACCCGCACCTGATCTCGCGGCTGATCGCTCTGCTGCCGGTCGAAACCTGTGACCTGCCCCTCGATCCGGCGCACGAAGCCGAGCACCTGCGGGCCGCCGCCAGCCCCTATCTGCAGGGTCGGCGCGTGTGCGCCGCCCTCTCGGCCCTGGCGGTGCCGCTGACCTTCCTGATCGCCCGGCGCTGGCTGTCGAGCGGCGGCGCGCTGCTGGCGGCGGCCCTGCTCGCCACCAGCCTGCTGCACCTCAACTATTCGCAGCAGGCTCGGCCCCACGCGCCCTTCGCCACGCTGGTGCTGCTGTGCCTGTGGGCCGCTCTGCGCGCCCGGGAACGGCCCAGCAACGGGCGCTTCCTGGCCCTCGGTCTGGTGACCTGCCTCGCGGCGGGCAGCCTGCACTCGGCGATCTGCCTCGTTCCGGTGCTGCCCCTGGCGCTGTTGCTCGCCGAGCGCAGCCAGCCGCGACCGCTGATCCGGCTGCTGTGGCCGCTGCTGGGCGGACTGGCGGCCCTGCCGCTGTTCTGGCCGTTCCTGTTCGATCCGCCGCCGCCGGGCCCGTGGAGCGAAGGCGAGTCCTACCGCTTTCCGCATCGTTTGGAGCGCGCCTGGTTCGACGCCAGCGGCTTCGTCAAGCAGGCGCGCTTCCTGTACGACCACGATCCGTTGCTGCTCGGTCTGGGAGCGCTGGGGCTGGGCCTGTTCGTGCTCGACCGCCTGCGCGGGCGCGGGGATTTTCGCTGGCGGCCGCTGTTGCTCCTGCTCGGCTTCGTGGTGCCCTATGGGCTCTTGATCGGCTTGCTCGGCAAGACCTTCCCGCGCTTCTTCATCCCGCTGTTGCCGCCCTTGGCGATCCTGTGCGCCTGGCTGCTCGAGCGCCTATGGTCCCTGGCTGCGACCGAGCGGCGCGGCGCCTTGGCCCTGGTCAGCAGCCTGCTGGTGCTGGCTTTCCCGAGTTTCGTCTGCGGCCGGCTGCTGATGCTGCGCTCGCTGCCCGACACCTGGGAGCGCGCAGCCGACGATCTCGGCCCCATCAGCCGGGATGTTTCCGCCACGATCGTGACCTCGCCGACCGTGGCGCCGCCGCGCATCGTGCGGGTCGATCCCGCCTTCCGCGAGCACCTGCGCATGACCCCCCAGCACCAGCCCTGGTTCTGGTACCTGGAGCGCTTCCTGGCAGCCGGCAAGGAGATTGTCGGCCCGCGGGTGCATGTGTGGCAGAACCAGGGGCGGTTCATCGCCGATGGGCTGGTCGCGGACCCGAGCGGGCAGGAGTTCGCTGCCAGCCTGCGCGAGGTCGGTCCCGATGCGGCCCTGCTGGGCGCCATCGATCACCCCGAGGCGTTCCATGCGATGGAGCGTGGTCTCGAGCTGCTCGGCGGCATCAACCAGTGGATCCCGGTCGGCGGGCCGATCCCCCGCGTGACCTATCACCGCGACTATCAGGACGAGGACCTGCTCTTCCGCGTCCTGGCGCGGGGGCTGTGGGGGCCGGCGGTCCTGGTGCATCGCCGCTCCGGCGCGACGGCCGCCCGCTGACAGCCTGAGAAAGAATTGACTCGGGCTGCGCCCGAGCAGTCAGATCAGGCTGTCAGCATGCCGTTGGGCCGCCATCCGGCGGCCGCAGAGGCTGGGATCGTCGCTGCGCGCCGATTTTTCCCAGCCTCTGACAGCCTGAGAAAGAATCGTCTCGGGCTGTGCCCGAGACGCAAGGCCAGCCTGTCAGGGCTTCAACGGGCCGCGGCAGAGCGGCTTCTTCGGCACGCCGCCCACGTCCAACACCAGGGCCTGCAGCAGCAGCTGGAAGCCCAGGATGATCGGCATGGCGGCGAGCATCACCTGACCGGCGCTGGCGAAGCCCTCGTCGCCCAGGCTGAACCAGGTCAGGGCGCCGTAGAGGGTCCCGAACAGGAACAGTGGCAACCCCGCCATCAGGAGCATCGAGACCACGGCGAAGTCGTAGATGAAATAGCGCCACAGGATCCGTCGCAGCAGCCCGGCCAGCAGCCGGGGCGGAAAGCCGAACAGGGTGCGCGTGATCGACAGGGACGATTGCTCGTCCCCGTAGCGGGCCGGCATGGGCACGTCCTGCACCAGGGCGCGCAGGATGCCCAGCTCGATCAAGAGCCCGCTCTCGAAGAAGTAGCGCTCCGGCAGCGGCCGCTGGATCAGGGTCAGCACGTCGCGCCGGATGGCCACGTAGCCGTTGACCGGATCGAACATCGACCAATAGCCCGAGGCCATGCGCACCAGGAAACCGAGGCCGGCGTTGCCGACCAGGCGCACGATCGGCATCGAGCGCAGGGCCTTGGTGTCCACGAAGCGATTGCCCTTGGTGAAGTCGGCTTCGCCCGCGACCAGCGGCGCCACCAGCGCCGGCAGGTTCTGCGGGTCCATCTGGCCATCGCCGTCGACCTTGACGATCACGTCCATGCCGCGCGCGATCGCGGTCTTGAAGCCGGTCTGCATGGCCCCGCCGACGCCGCGGTTCTGCGCATGGGTCTCGATCACCAGGCGCGGATCGCGCAAGCCCGCCAGCACCCGCGCGGTGCCGTCGGGGCTCTTGTCGTCCACGGCCACGATCAGGTCGACCCAGGCCGGCAGGCCGGCGATGACCCCGGCGATGTGCCGCTCGACGCGATAGCAGGGGATCACCACGGCCACCTGGACCCGGCCAAAGGGGCGGGCTTCGGAGCCGGAGGCGGGGCTGGCGACCTCCATCGGCAGTGTCATCGGCGGCGTCAGCGGCGCTGTCTCGGGGGCGGCCAACTCAGCTCTCGATCCGGAACGCGGGCACCTTCTCAGGACGATGCCAGGGCTGGGGGCCGATGCCGAACTGGGCCAGGATGGTGGGGGCGATGTCGGTGACCGCGATGCTCTTGTGCTCGCTGGTCACGCGCCGCCCCTTGCACCAGGCCATCAGGAGGCCGACGTCCTTGTGGTGCGAGGTGGACTGGTCGTTGTTCCAGTGCTCGGCGATGTGCCGGCGCGATTCGACCGACCAGCCCGGGCGCTGGCGATGGCGGATCTTGGCGCCCGGGCCGGACAGGCCGCCGCGGGGCACGTTCAGCTCGAGGAACAGCTGCTTGCCGCGGCGCTGGATGGCGAACAGGTCTTCGTCCTCGAGGGCGTACAGCCCGCCCAGCACCTCAAGGGCCTGGCCGGCGCTGGTCTCGTCCTCGAAATTGACGGTCACGTCCGGGTTCATCTGGTGCAGCACCTGATAATCCCGCAGCCCGACGGCGTCGAACAGCTCGCGCTCGTGCACCAGGCGCACCACCGGATTGTGGATCTCGCTGCACGGATCGAAGGGCCGCACGCCGAGCCCCGTGCCGAGCAGCACCAGGGTGTCGTCGGGCACGCTGGCCATCATCTCGCCCAGCACGCGGTCCGTGTAGCGGAAGGCCTTCAGGATCCAATCGGCGAAACGCTGCTCGTAGCGCTGGCGCTGTTCGACCCGGTCGAAGAAGCGCCGGTCGGTTTCCGAGAGCTGCTCGGCGAAGCGGTTCGGCTCCGCGGCGCGCCAGTAGCGGTGCTGCACGTAGGCCACGTGGTTCAGGTGCAGCGCGGCGTATTGGGGCTGATGGCGCGCGTACAGGCCCTTGAAGGCCTCGTAGCCGATGTAGGAGGCCAGCATGGCGCGCTCGGGCTCCTTGTGGGCGCCGACCAGCTTCTCCGCGGGGATCTGCAGCAGGGTCTTGGCCACCGTGCCGGCGCTGACCCCGGCGCTCATCGAGCGCAGGAGCTTGCCCAGCACCGCGACGCCGTTCCAGCCGAAGCCTTCGCTGTAGTTGCGCGCGGCCAGCACCGAGAACTCCTGCACCGGGCGGGCCTCCTCGGGGAAGCACTCGGGGGAATCGGCGAGCGCTTCGGGCACGTAGAACTTGGCCGCGCCCTGGCTGCGCGGCGGATAGCTCATCAGGCAGCCGAAGATGCCGGTGGAGACGCCCTGGCGATCGAGCACGTCCCACACGCAGCGCTCGCGCAGGCTCGAGGTGTCCTGGCCGAAGCCGACGATGCCGTGCTCGGCCGGCAGGAGGCCGGTGTAGACCGAGGGCCAGATGATCCAGGGGCTGATGTCGCGCCAGGCGCGCTCCTTGCGGGCATCCCAGCCGGGGATGCGCGTGTTCAGCAGCACGCCTTCGTCGAGGATCTTCTGGAAGGCCGGCAGGTGACCCTGGGCCGCGTAGGTTTCCAGGAAATGGCGCTCGGCCTCGTTGATCTCGAGGAACAGCACCCGCTGGGGGCGTACGGACGCCGCGGGACGGGAGGTCGTTTGTTGCATGGGTCCTGCTGGGCGGGCGGACCGCGGGGGGGGCGATCGGGGGAAACCTGTCCGAGAATACCCGCTTTTCGCTCCCGCGGGGCTAGAGCGGCACGCCCAGGGAGCGTCGGGCCAGCCAGCGCAGGGCCTGGCCCGACCAGGCCAGGGACAGGGCCGTGCCCAGGGCCGCCCCGGCCAGGCCGAAGCGCGGGATCAAGAGGGCGTTGCCGACGCCGTTGACCGCCAGGATCGAGAGCATGTAGGCGCTGTGCAGCCCCGGCCGGTTGCCCATCAGCAGGATCTGTCCGAAGGGCAGCCAGGCCGCGGCCGAGACGGTCCCCGCGATCATCAGGCCGAAGGGCAGCCAGCCCCCCCGATAGGCCGGATCGCCCATCAGCAGGTCGGCCCCCAGGGGGTACCCCAGGGCGGCCATGGCCCCCAGGCCCGCAAGCAGCAGGAAACCCTGCCTGCGACCCCGCTGGATCAGGGCCGACAGCCCGGCGCGGTCCCCGATCAGGGCCTGGGCCAGCAGCGGGTTGTAGTTGTTCTGCAGCACGGTCAGGACCTGGAAGACCCCCTCCGCGACCGCCACGGCCAGGCTGTAGATGCCGATCGAGGCGTCCTCCGGCAGGAAGCGGCCCAGCATGATCACGTCCAGGCGCGTGTTGAGCTCCAGGATCACCCCGGCCAGCAGGCCGCGCACGCCGAAGCGCAGGTGGGCCGAACTCTCCGCCAGGGCACCGCGCCGCGGGCCTCCCACGGTCGCCAGGAACTCGAATACGAGGATCGCCAGCAGCAACCCTTCCGCCAGGGCGAACAGCAGCGTCACGCGGCTGCCGGGCAGGCCCGCCGCGGAGCACAGCCAGACGCCCGCCGGCATGGCCAGGTAGCGCAGGGACTGGTAGACCGCGAAGGCGCGCATGCGCTCGAGTCCGTTGACCACCCCCAGCAGGATCTTGTTGACGCTGAAGCAGAACAGCCCCGGCGCCGCGTACAGCGCCATCTCGACCAGCTCCGGGCTGCCCTGCCAAGCGGCGAAAGTGCCGCGCAGGGACACCAGCGTCAGCGCCACCCCGGCGGACAGCAGCAGCCCGGGCGCCAGGGCGCCCCAGGCCAGGCGCCGGATCCGCTCCGGCGAGCCGCGCGCCTGGCTCACGGCGCGCAGCACGGAGCGATCGAGGCCGCCCACGCCGAGCTGGGAGAGCACCACGTAGACGCCCCAGATCAGCTGGAAGCGCCCCAGGGTCTCAGCGTCGTAGCAGCGCTCGATCAGCGCCAGCATCAAGAAGCCCGAGAGCCCCAGGATCGCCAGGGAACCGAGATTCCACAGCACCCCCACGTCCAGGCGGCGAGCTTGGCTGTCCTGGGGCTGGTCCACGGGGCTGAAGAGCGGGGAGGTTGCCCGGGGAGGGGCGGGGAAAGCGGCGCGGGCGGGGTC
>JBIKLM010000229.1:0-6839 GCA_044359835.1 Planctomycetota bacterium | reverse complement strand
GGCGTGCCCGCGGAGCCCGGCTCCGCGCAGGTCAGGATCTTGGCGGCGCGGATCAGGCGAGGTCCCGGCTGCGCGTCCGAAGGCAGGCTGCGCTGCCGGGGAGAACTCCAGCCGCTCGAGGGCCCATCGGCCTGCAGTGCGAGAGCCTGCGCCAAAGGCATCCCCAGGGAGACGCTGCCCGCCAGGCACGCCGCTCCTAGCAGGCGCGGCAGACGAAAGCCGCGACGCGGACGGCCTGGGCTCATGCCCGGCACCTCGGCCACGGGGGCCGCGGGACGGGCGCTCGGCTTCATCGCGTCGGGCTTCATCGGGGTGGAGAACGGGGCGGGCAGCATCCGGGGTCCGCGGCTCAGCGCACCTCGCGTCCGGCCACCCAGACGCGCTGGACCTGCGCCGCCGGAGAGGTCGGGCTCTGGTCCAGGAGCAGCAGGTCGCCGAAGCGCCCGAGCTCGAGCAGGCCGACCTGGTCTTCCAGGCAAAGCAGCTTGGCCGCGTCGCCGGTCAGGGCCCGCAGGGCTCCCATGGGGCTCATGCCCTGAGCCATGGCGTAGGTCGCGATCAGGTGCAGATCGGCGGCCCCCTCCTCGGCGTCGGAGCGGAAGGCGACGGGCAGGCCGGCGGCCTGCAGCGCCGCGTAGAAGTTCCTCGCGGACGGGCTCGTGTCACCGCCGCCCAGCACGATCGCCGGCGAGGGGATCACCCCCCGGATGCGACCGCGCACCTGATCAGCCACCGCGAGCACGCCGCTGGCGCCCACCAGCACGGGCTGAATCCCCGCGGCAGCGCAGGCGTCGACCGCGGCCACGATTTCGGTCGGAGCTTCGACCTCGATCAGCAGGGCCAGCTGACCGCGCATGGCCCGGCGCAGGGCATCGAGGCGCGGATCGCCGCGCGGCTCCTTGGGCTTGCCCTTGGGCGCTTCAGCTTCGGGCTTCTCCTTGGCCTCGCGCACCGGGCGCTTGGCTTCGGGATAGTCGCGGGTTTGACGCTTGGCCTCCAGGCTGACCTCGAGGCCGTTGTAGGACACCTTGGCCCCATAGCTGACCGTCTCCGCCTCGACGGTGAGGTCGTTGAGCTTGCCCTCGAGCTTGAACGGACCGGCGTCGCCCTCGCCTTCGAGGATCAAACTGCCATCGGCCTTGAAGACGCCGCGGATGGCCAGCAGCCGCTCGGACAACAGCCCCGAGCGCAACCAACCCTCGACCGACCTATCGGGGCCCGTGGGCTTGGCTTCTTCCTTGGAAGGCTTCTTGTCCTTCTTCTCGGTCTCCTTGGGCTTTTCGGTCTCCTTGGGCTTCTCGCCGTCCTTGGGCTTCTCGCCGTCCTTGGGCGCCTCGGCCTGCTCGCCTTCAGGCTTGGCTTCGGCGGCCGGTTCGCCCTCCGCGGCGGCGCCCGCCTCCGGCTTTGCGCCTGCGGCAGCCGACGCCTCGCCGGTGCCAGCGATCGCGGCGCCCAGGCGGATCTGCATGCGCACGCTCTGGCCCGGACCCTCTCCGCCGGCCAGCTGAGCGGTCCAGACGCCGGTCACCGGATCGGGGTCGATGTCCTTGCTCTTCTTCTTCTTCTTGTCCTCGCCCTCGGCGGCTTCGCCCTCGGGCTTGGCCTCTGCCTCCGGCTTGGCGTCGGGCTCTTCCTTCGGCTCCGGCGGCAGCTTGAATTCGGGCCGCGGCGCCTCCGGCTTCCAGGCGGCCAGCTTTTGCTCGTACTCGCGCCAAGCCTGGTCGTACTCGGCAGCCTTGGAAAGCAGTTCGCGCACCGCTTTGCCGGCCTCGTAGGGCTCCTCTTCTCCCCACGGGAACCGCAGGGCAGCCAGGGCGTCCACGGTCAAGTCCTGCTGGCGCTCGGCCGCCGGGTGGTAGGCCACCACGGGTGCGCCCGCGGAGGTCGAGCCGCGGAAATTGAGCGCCACGGTGGTGACGCCGGCCCTGGCCACGCGGCGATCGATCTGATCGCCCGGCTCGAGCACCCGAGACAGGTCGAAGTCCAGTCCGGGGACACGGCGGCTGCCCTCGAGGCCCAGGAATCCGTAGGCATCGATCAGACCCGGCATGGCGGCCGCGCCGCTGACGACGGCGGCTCCCAGGGGCCGCGACACGCGCTCGCCCACCTCGGCGATGCGGCCGCCCTGCACCAGCACTTCGCCGGGGGTCAGGACCCGGCCATCGCCGAGGTGCAGCTCGGCCACCGAGAGCACCAGGGGCGGCGTGCGCGGGTCGTAGCCTCGGCGCAGGCTCTCCGCCAGCGCGTCCTCACCCATCAGGCTGGCCTCAGGCGTCCAGGCGCTGGCCCCGTCGACATAGGTGGCCAGGACCGCCGAGCCCGGGGCCAGCGGCGCGCCGGAAAGCACGACGAAGTCCGCGTCGCGGCCGGCCTGCAGGCTGCCGATCCGGTCCGCGCAGCCGAGCAGCTCGGCGGGCACGCGGGTGATGCCGGCCAGGGCCAGCTCGGGGGACAGTCCCCCGCGGGCCGCCGCCATGGCGGAGAAACGCAGATCGCGCAGGCTGGAGCTGGAGCCCGGGGTCAGGGCCAAGCGGACGCCGGCCGCAGCGAGGCGGCCGGGCACCTGCAGGCTCGGCCAGTCGCTCTCGGGGTCCTTGCCGCGGTCGCTGCCGCCCCGATTGGGATCGAAGGGCAGCTCGTAGATCACACCGACGCCGAGGGCCGCCAAGCGCTCGGCGTGGGGCGCCGCGAAGTGGGCCCCATCGATCACCAGCGGCAGGCTGCGGGCCTGGGCGAAGTCGAGCAGCGCTCCGATCTCGTAGGCCTCGACGGCACCCAAGCGCCAAGGCACCTTCGCGGACACGAGGGGGGTCAGATCCCGCACCGTGCGCGGACCGTAGGCCGGTAGCTCTTCGCCGCGCTGGACCGCATCCAGCAACTGCCCGAGGGCCAACAGCGCCCCGACGGCGGAGCGCGGCAGTTGTTCCTGGGGCCGCCCGAGGCCCACGTCGGCGGTCGCGGGCACCGGCGGCTCCCAGTAGCCGGGGGTGTTGCGCGCCTCGGCGGAGATCGCGCCGTGGATCGCGGCGGGCGACTTGACCACGCGCGCATCGGGCTGCTCGCCGGCCAGCTTGACCACCGCGCCTTGACCGGCGATCAAGCGCCCCCGCGCCGGGGTGATGTAGGCGCTGGTGACCCCCGCGGACAGGGCGCCCATGTAGGGCCGGAAACCGTCGAAGCCTTCCAGGGCGCTGAGCCCGGGGGCGGCGCTGCGCGGCGAAGGCGCGCCATCCGCCAGGCGGCTGTCGGCAGCCACGAAGCCGGGCACGATCTCGGCACCGGCGCCGAAGTCGATCAGCACGGCCCCCGCGGGCAGGTCCAGGTCCTTGCCACCCACGGCCAGCACCCGGCCCGCTTGCACCAGCAGGGTGCCGTTCTCGATCACGCCCGCCGGGCCGAGCGTGTGGATCTTGCCCGCACGGATCGCATGGACCGGCGCGCCCGTCTGCGGAGCCGCGTTGGCCTGGGAAGGCGACGTCGGGGAGACGGCCAAGCTCAGGCTGAGGGCGATCAGGAATTGCATGGGAAGCAGCGTTGCGGGGGCGTGTGGGGCAGCCCGGTCGGCAGTAGACCGGGCGTCGGACGCGTGGTTTCTTCGAAACTCTCGGAAGCGGTCGGAGGGGCACTGGCCGCGCCAGCCGGATCGCGGATCAGGGCCAGGAGGTCAGCCCGCAGGCGATCCGAGCGGGCCGCGAGAAGGCCCCGTTCGGTGCGCGGACCCCCGCGAGGCGGGAGCCGCGGCCGGAGGATCGGCGCGCGGGCCTGGGGCGATCAGCGCGAGGCCGGCGCCGGAGGATTGGCGCTGGCGTCGACTTCGCCGGCTCCGATGGGCGTGATGCCATCGATGACGTACTTGTTGCGCGTGTCCTTCGAGCGGTCGTAGACGTGGACCCCTTCGATGACCACGTGGTCGACCCAGGTGGCGGCATCGAGGGGATCCCCGGTCAGCAGGACCAGGTTTCCGAGCTTGCCCTTCTCGAGGGTCCCCAGGTCCTTTTCGAGGCCCAGGATCTCGGCCGCCGTGGGACCTACCGCGGCGAAAGCCTGGGCCGGCTCGAGGCCCAAGGCGATCGCGCGGGCCGCTTGGAACCACAGGGACGCGTTGGTGGTATTGGCCGAGGAGATCGCGAAGCGCACGCCGGCGTCGCGGTAGTGCTTGGGCAGCAGGATCTCGGTCTCATCGCCCGTGACCGGGTCGCGCTCGATGTGCGTCAGGCCCCCTTGGAGGACCGCCGGCACCTTGGCGGCGGCGATCGCCGCGGCCGCCTTGTAGCAGGGACCCGCGAGCACCAGCACCGTGCGGTCGAGGAAGCCGTTCTGGCGCGCCACGTCCAGCGCCAGCAGGACGTCGCTCGGCTGGGTGCAATGCACGAAGGCCTTGTAGCGGCCCTCGATCAGCTGCAGCAGGGGCTCTTGCTTCTCGTCGATCGCGCCGCGCGGGATCAGCTCGAGGCCCTCCACCTTCCAGGCGCTGCCGCCCATGGCGCGGCCCTTGGCGGCTTCGCCCTCCAGCTCGCGACCCTGATAGAGCGCCTCGCGCTTGGCCAGGTCGCCGCCCGCCTTGGCGTCGGCGACGATCTCCTCCAGGTAGCGGCGCAGGTCATCGAAGGAGTCGCGCAGCACCTGGGCCTGGGTCGCGCGCGACTTGCCGGCCTTCGGACTGGCCGACAGCACCAGCCCGTACAGCGGGCGCACGGTCATGTCCTCGACGGTCATCCCGACCGGCTTGATCACGCGCCCGCGGGCCCCGACCACGCAGTTGGCGCCCTGCTGCACGTTGAGCGTGGTGACGCCCCAGCGCAGGTAATCCTCGTAATCGACGTTGACCGGATCGATCGAGTCGCGGACATCGAGGAACGGCGCCACATCGATGTTCTCGTTGGGCCGGTCCATGCCGCGGCTCGTGTAGGCCTCGACGAAGCCGGGCAGCACCCAGTGGTCCTTGCCACCGACCACCGGCGCGTCCCAGGGCACCTCGACCTCGCCGTGTTTGCCGATGGCCACGATGCGCCCATCTTCGATCACCACCACGCCGTCCTCGATCATTTCGCCGGGCTTGGGGATCAGGTGGCCGGCGCGGACCACGAGCTTGTCGGCGGACAAGGCCAGGGCCGGGGCGGCCAGGAAGGCCGCGGTGCAGAAACCCGCCGCCAGCGAGGCCGCGCGGCGGAGGGGGGCGCTAGAGCTTCGATCGAACATGTCCGGTTGGGGAAGGGTGTGCGTCTTCGTTCGGAGGGCAGCGCGGGAGCGACGCGCGCCACGGAGCGGGAGATGGATGCTGTTCGGGTGCCTCGGCGGGCGAGGGCCGGGGGAGACGTGGATCAGCGCGGGTCCTTGACGAGCTCGCCGGAGAGCAGCACGCCCACGACCGCGGAGGAGAAGCGCGTCGGGTCGCCGTTCCACAGGCACAGGTCGGCGTCCTTGCCGACCTGGATCGAGCCCACGCGGTCCTCGATGCCGAGCAGTTTGGCCGGCACCAAGGTCGCCGCGGCCAGGGCCTTGTCGGCCGCCAGGCCGCCGCGCACGGCGAAGGCCGGCTGCAACGCCAAGCGCGCGTCGGGGTCCGCGTTGCCGCGGCCGGAGAGCGCGAAGGGGACGCCCAGCTCGTCGAGCAGCTTGGGGGTGTTCCAGGCCATGAAGCCCCGGTCGACGACGGTGGTGCCGTTCCAAGCGAAGGGCGGCAGGACCACCGCCGCGCCCGTGCGCTGCAGGATCTCGGGCTCCTTCCAGACCTCGGCCGCCTGGGACACGATCAGGCGCGGCAGCCCGAATTCCTCCTTGAGGTACAGGGCCGTGCGGATGTCCTGCGTGGCCGAAGCCTGCAGCATCAGCGCCATCTCGCCGCGCAGCACCGCCTGCAGTTCGCGGGATCCGGGGTATTCGCGCTCGTCCTCCAGGGCGTGGAGCGCGTCGTAGAAGGCCTTGCGGGCTTCCCACTCGACCCCCATGCGCGTGGTCGGGCGGCGGTTGAACAGCCCCTGGGGGCGGCCGAAGGCCGGCGAATTGAAGCGCGAGGGGGCCGAACCGAAGGCCCCCGTGAGCACCGCGTCGGCCTTGACCAGGCGCGCCGCCAGAAGCTCGGGCCCGCCCGTCTTGAGCGCCGCCGCCAGCCCGCCGATCACGTTGTTGTCCGGGGCGCTGAGCAGCACGGTGGTCACGCCGCTGCCGAGTTCGCGCCCGAAACGGGTGCTGTAGAGGTTGAGCGCGTCGGTCAGGTGCATCTCCGGGGTCACCTCGCGGTCCTCTTCGACCGCGCTGATGCCCAGCGAGATGTCCGGCGACAGGTCGATCAGGCCCGGCGTGATCGTGTGCACCGCCAGGTCGCCGCCCTTGCCGCCCGGCACGATCGCCGCGATGCGGCCGTTTTCGACCCGCACCAACCCGCCTTCGATCACCTGACCGGAAACGGTGTGGATGCGCTCGGCCCGGATGGTCCAGCTGCGGCGCGGCTCCTGGGCGTCCTTCTCGGCGCCCTGGGCGCTGAGGCTGCCGGTCAGGAGCAACGCGGCCAGGGCAGCGCCGAGCAGCGATTGGAGCTTGTGGGGGGTCATGTGGAGAGGAAGGTGCGGCCGTCGCGGGGTCGGGCAGCGGAGCGTGGGCGGTTGGGCGCAGGGGCGCAGGGGCGGGCTCTGGTCCCGAGGTCAGCGGGCGTGGGGCTTGGTGGGCGGCACCCCGAGGCGCGGCTGCTTGGGAGCTTGGCTGGGCAACTGCGGCGCGGCGCGATAGACCTCGCGGCCGGCGACGTAGATCCGCTCGGGGCGGCTGGCCAGATCGAGGGGATCCCCGGACCAGAGCACGAGGTCCGCATCGAGGCCCGCGCGCAGAGCCCCGACGCGCGT